>CAXUIE010000082.1:0-11010 GCA_964250825.1 uncultured Acidisphaera sp.
ACCGGGTGCTCCATGCGCCGAAGGGCCGGGACGGGGGGGAGGATGGGGCACCCGGTCGGGTGACGCTCAAATCGGGCGCGTCATTGCGGCCGAAGGGTTTTCAGATCATCCTCGATGGCGACCGCTTGGTGCTGGAACTCGCGGGCGGCGGCGGCATGGGCGATCGGGCCGAGCGCGACCCGGCGCTGGTCGCCCGCGACGTGCGGGACGGGCTGACGTCGGGGTGATCCAAGTGGCCGGGCGCGCCAGAGTAGGAGAAACCTTCGCCGATTGGCTTGCGTCGGAGCGGGGGGACGCGTCGCAAGCTTGGGCAAGGCAACCTCGTTGCCACTTGCAGCAAGCTGATACGGGAAAGCGTCGGAGCCTTACCAGTGGCTCTTCGCGCGCGTTTGGAGGTCATCGACCATGCGCCTTGCCGGCAAAACTGCACTGGTCACCGGTGCGCAACAAGGCATCGGCGCCGCGACCGCCGTGGAGCTGGCCCGCGAAGGCGCCGACGTGGCGGTCAACTGGCTCGATGACGAGGCCGCCGCCACCGCGGTCGCGCGGCAAGTCGGAGAATTTGGCCGACGGACGGCCCTCATCCACGGTGATGTCGGCACGGTCGGCGGCGCGCGCGCCATCGTCGATCACGCCACCGCCGAACTCGGCCCCATCGACGTGCTGGTCAACAACGCCGGCATCTTCCCTCGCTCGCCTTTCCTCGAGCTTACCGAACAAACCTGGGACGCGACCCACGGGATAAACCTGAAGGGCACGGCGTTCTGCAGCCAGGCGGTCGCCCGTAGATTGGTCGAAATGAAACGGGGCGGCTCCATCATCAATATCGCGTCCGTCGCAGCCTCGGGCGCGGTGAAGGGCGCGCATTACTCCGCCAGCAAGGGCGGCGTCATCTCGCTAACGCGCGGGATGGCGCTCGAACTGGCGCCGCATGGGATACGCGTCAACGCCATCGCCCCCGGCATCATCGACACGGCCCAGCCCCGGTACGGCATGACGGAAGCGGAAATCGTTGAAGCCGGCGCTGCCACGCCGATCGGGCGGGTTGGTCGCGCCGGGGACATCGCGGCCGTCGTCGTGTTCCTCGCGTCCGACATGGCGAGCTACATGACCGGCGAGGTGGTGCAGGTGAACGGCGGCTCCTACATGGCGTGATGGTCAGGCCGACGAGGGCGCGCCGACACTCAGGATCCGTTCTGATTCCGCCTGAAAACGATCGAACACGTCGCCGACGCGCAGCGTCCTGACCACCTCGTCGTGCCTGATGCAGTGGACCACGTGGCCGTCATCAACGCGCGCCGCGGGCGGAACGCGCGTCCTGCAGTTGTCGATCACGAAGGGGCAGCGTGACGCGAGGAAGCAGCCGGTTGGCAGGTTGACGGGGCTCGGTATTTCGCCTGCCAAGCTGACATTGCCGGGCGGCTCCAAGCGCGGATTTGGCAGCAGGACCGACGACAGGAGCCCGACGCTGTATGGATGGCGCGGTTCGGCGAACAGGGTGGCCGCCTGTCCCTGCTCGACGATCATGCCGAGATACATCACCGCGATCCGGTGGCTGACGAACCGCACCGTGCTCAAATCATGCGAGATGAACAGATACGCCGTCCCGAGCCGACGCTGGATGTCCATGAGCAGCTCGATGATGTCTGCCCGCGCGGTTGGGTCGAGGGCGGATGTCGGCTCGTCCAGAATCACGAGCTTCGGGCGGGTGATCATCGCCCGCGCGATGCCAACACGCTGTTGTTGGCCGCCGCTCAGCTCACCCGGGTAGAGCTGCTGGGTGCGTCGGCCAAGTCGTACGAGATCGAGAGCCTCGGCAACGCGTCGCGCCCGTTCGTCTGGTGCCACGCCCAAGGCGCGCAACGGCTCGTCGATGCAGGCGCCGACCTTCATGCGCGGATCGAGCGCGTCGGCCGGCTCCTGGAACACGACCTGGATCATTCCCCGCAGCGAGCCCGGGCGCTTCCTGCGGGTCGCGAGCAGGTCGGCTCCGTCGAACACGATATCGCCGGACGAGATGTCGGTCAGGCCAAGGATGCAGCGCCCGACCGTCGTCTTGCCGGAGCCGCTCTCGCCGACGATCCCGAGCGTCTCTCCGGGTTCCAGGCTGAACGAGATCCCGTTGACCGCCTGAACCACATTGCGCGTTCCGGCGATCGGGAAATGCTTGGTGAGCCCGCTCACCTCGAGCAGGGGCACTACCGCGCCACGGGATAGTGGCAACGAACGAAATGGCCGGGGGCAAGCTCGCGCAAAGCCGGACGAACGGCCCGGCAGTGTTGCCGCGCGAGCGGGCAACGCGAGGCGTAGGCGCAGGATTGATCGCGGGCGGCCTCGTCGGGCCTCGGCTCCGGCCGTGTCCAAAGGGCGCGAAGCCGCTGATTGTAGGAGAACGCGGCCATGAGCATGACCGTGTAGGGATGGGCCGGGCGGTAGAAGAAGTCGTCCCGGGCCGCGAGCTCCATGATCTCGCCATCGTAGATGACGGCGACGCGATCGCAGAAATGCGCGGTGATGCCGATGTCGCGCGTGATGAACAGCATGGCGCTGCCGCGGTCGCGCGCCAGCCGGCGCAGCAGATCGAGGATTTGCGCTTGCACGGTGACGTCCAGGCCGCTCGTCGCGTCGTCCGAGACGATAAACCGCGGCGAGCAGATCAGCGCGATGGCGATGACGATTCGCTGCGCCATGCCGCCGCTCATCTCGTGCGGGAACGCCGTCATCCGGCGCTCCGGGTCGGGGATCTGGACGGCCCGCAGGATGTCGAGCGCCATTGCGCGGGCGGCGCGCCGCGTCAGCCTGAGATGCACGCTCGCCACCGTGGCGATCTGCTCTCCCACCGTCAAAAGCGGATTGAGCTCGCCGCGTGGGTTGGGCACGATCATCGACACATCGCGGCCGCGCATCCGTTGCAGTTCGGCCGAACTCAGCGCCATGAGGTCCCGGCCATTGAACAGGATTTGCCCGGCGGTGATGCGCCCCGGCTCCGGCGGCAACCGCAGAAGGCTACGGGCCAAGGTCGTTTTCCCGGAGCCCGATTCGCCGACCAGGCCGAAGATCTCCGTCGGCGCGATGCTGAGATCGAGGTCGCGTATCGCGACGGCGGGCGCGCCGCTGATGGTGGGGAACTCGACGCGGAGCTTCCGCACATCGAGCATCGGGCTGTTCGTTTGCTCGGCTGCGCTCACCTCCGCGGCGACATCGAGCGCCGGCACGCTAGCGCCCGATCCGAGGGTCGATCGCCACGTAAAGCAGATCGACCAAGAGATAAACGATGAGCGAGAAGACCGCCGAGAACAGCACGAAGCCGAGCACGGGGTAGATGTCGGCGTTGAGCACGCCCTGCACGGCGTATTGGCCGGCTCCACCCCAGCTGAACACCAATTCGACGAGCACGGCGCCGCCCAGAAGGTAGCCGTACAGCACGCTGATGATCGTGACGATGGATGGCAGCGCGTTGCGGAGCGCGTGCCGGGCGACCATCCTGCCGGGCAATCCTGATAGCACCTCGTAACGGCTGAACTCGGATTGCAGCACCCGATCCATGGTCGACTGCGTCATCTTGAGGATCGGCCCCGCGTTGATGAGGCTCAACGTCAGCACGGGGAGGCAAAGGTGGCTCAGCGCCGAGCCGAGGGCCTCCCAATCTCTCGCCAGCAGACTGTCGACTAGGAGAAATCCCGTCACCGTGGGCGGCGGCAGTATCGCCATGTCGAGGCGGCCGAGCGGCGCCGGCGCTACCTGGAGCAAGGTGTAGAAGACGAAGATGAGCACGAGCGCCAGCCAGAAGTCCGGCAGCGAGCCGGCGGTCAGCCCGTAGATCGCGGCGAGCCGGCCCAGCACGCCTTTTTCGTTGAACGCCGAAGCCATGCCGAGCGGCACGCCGATCAGGATGGCGCCGAGCAGGCCCAAGGTCACCAGCTCGAGGGTCGCGGGAAATCGCTGCAACAGATCGTCGAGCACGGGCCGTGTCGTTTGCCACGATGTTCCGAGATCGCCGTGCGCCAAGTTGACCAGAAAGTGCCAGAACTGGACCGGCAGCGCGTGATCGAGGCCGAGCTTGCCGCGCAGGTTGGCGACCGACTCGGCCGTGGCCATCGGGCCGAGCATCAGCACCGCCGGATCTCCGGGCACTGATTTTATGAGGAGAAAGCTGACCAGCAGTATCCCCAGCAGCTGGGGCGCGATGAACAGGACGCGCTGGCCGAGGAAGGAGCCGATTCGCTTCATGCGGGCTCGCGCCCCGCGCCGCGTCCTCGGCGGATCGTCACGTCGCGGACGAGACGGCGGAACTTGATGGGATCACCGAACACCTCCACGCTGCCGCCAACGAGCGAGAAGCCGAACACCGTCAGCGCGAGGGCGAGGCCCGGGAACACCGAGGGCCACCATTCGCCGGTGACGACGTTCTGAAAGCCTGTGGCGATCATGCTGCCCCACTCCGGGCTCGGCGCCCGGACGCCGGCGCCGACGAAGCTCAGGCCGGCCGTCAGCAGGATCGACCAGCCGATGTTGACCGAAAGCTGCGCCACCGCAGGCCCCATGGCGTTGGGCAGGATGTGGCGCACGATGATCTGCGGGTGGGACAACCCGGCGACCAGCGACGCTTCGACGAAGCGAGTTTCGCGCAGCGTCATGACCTGCGACCGCATCAATCGCAGGTAGATCGGGATATTGACGAACGCGATCGCCAGGACGACGGTCTGGATGCTTTGACCGAGGCTGGCGACAAGCGCGATCGCGAATACGAAAACCGGGAAGGCTTGCACCACGTCGGCCACGCGCATCACCAGATAGGCGACCCACGACCGCACGCCGCGACCCCGGCTGTAGTAGCCGACCCAAGCGCCCGCGAGACACCCGACGGTGGCTGAGATGAGTGTGCCGAGCAAGGCGATCGTGATGTCGATGCGGGGGCCGTACAGAACCCGGGAAAACACGTCCATGCCGACGGCATCGGTTCCGAGCCAGTGCGATGCGCTCGGGGGCTGCAGGAATTGCGACGGATCGGCCTCTACCGGATCATAGGGGGCGATCCAGGGTGCGAGCGCCCCCGCCAGCACGGCGGCCAGGACGATCAGGTATCCAAGCGCGAACCCGGGGCGGGCGGCCGCGACGCGCAACCCGATCCGCGTCCAGCGGGACGCCCGGCTCGAACGTGATGCTTGCATCGTCGTGGCGCTCAAATCATGACGTCGCCGCCATTCATGTTGAAGGACGCGCCCGTGTAGTAGGAGCCCTCGTCGGAGGCGATAAGCACCAAGGTGGGCGCCACTTCCTCAACCTCGCCGTAGCGCCCCAACGGAAGCTCCTGGAGTTTGCGGGCCTTCCATTCGGCCGAGCCGACGCGTGACATGTCGGTGTTGATCGGTCCGGGGCAGATCGCGTTGACGGTGATGTTGTAGGGCGCGACCTCGTACGCCAGGGACCGCGTGAAGCCGAGCACGCCCGCCTTGGCCGCGGCGTAGTGGGTAAGTTCGCGCCCGCCCTTGTGCGCCAGTTGCGAGCTCGTGCTGATGATGCGGCCCCAACGCCGGCTCATCATGCCGGGAAGCACCACGCGGGTGCACAGGAACACGCTCCGCAGATTGACCGCGATCATCTCGTCCCAGGTCGCAACCGGCATGTCGACCAGCTTCGCGTGGGTGCTGATCCCGGCGTTGTTCACTAGCACGTCGACCTGGCCGAGCTGCGCTTCCGCCGACCGCAGCGCCTCGGTGGCCGACGCCTCGTCGGACACGTCGGCGCCGAACGACACGCCGGCCGGACCCGTGGCGCGCAGTTCGGCGGCGACGCTCGCGGCGTTCTCGGCCGAGCGGTCGATCACCGCGACGTCCGCTCCTTCTCGCGCGAACGCCAGGGCGATGGCGCGGCCGATGCCGCGTCCGCCGCCGGTGACGACGCATTTCTTGCCTTGCATTCGAGGCATCTTGGGCTCCCGTGCGATCGTCGTTGCAGCGCCGCTACGCGCGACTGAAGTCCTGGAAGCGAAGGTTGTTCGAGGTGTAGTAGGTGAACCCCTTCAGCCCCTTTTTCCGGCCGAGCGCGTATTTGGGGTAGACGAGGAAGCCCCAGGGCGCCTCCGCCATGACGGTCTTCTGCACTTGGGTGTAGATTTCCTTGGGCTTCGAATCATCCAGCGTTTGCATGCCTTCCGCGATCAGCTTGTCGACCTCGGGATTATTGTAATTGCTGTAATCAACAAAGCTGGCCGAGGAGAAGTAGAGCCCGGTGGAGTAGCCGGGATCCGGCGTCCAAGGCGAGTCGAAATAGAAAATGATGGGCTTTTGCCGCCGGCTCACGTTTTCATAGAACACCCCCGCCGGGAGCTTATCGAGAACCGCCTCAACGCCAACGCGCCGCAACGAGGTTTGGAAGATCAGCGCGATCGGCTCCTGCACCGGGTTGCCCGCGTCGTAGCTGATCGACGTCTTGAAACCGCTTCCGAGGCCGGCTTGCTTCAGCAAATCCGAAGCCTTCTCCACGTTCTCGTCATAGTCGAAGAACTCATGGTCAACCATCGGATAGCTTTCGGGGATGCACGCCGTCTGCTTCGTGGCCAGGCCGTAGTAGACGGTTTTGATGATCTGGTCCCTCGGCAGCAGGTAGTTCATCGCCTGCCGAACTTGCGGATTATCGAACGGCGGCATCTTGGCGTTAAGCTCGAGCCAAAGCGCGTAGGAGGCGGAAACGGCGTCGAACGTTGCCGCGGGGGACGATTTCAGCGACAGGTACTCTCGTGGGGCGAGAAACTGGGCGATGTCCACGGCACCACCTCCCAGCAGCGAAAGGCGGCTCGCCGAGGACGGCACCTCGCGCATCACCACCGTGTCGAAGAAAGGCTTGTCGCCGTGGTAGTCGGCGCGCGCCTTGAACACGGCTTGCTGGCCGCGCACGATATTCGCGACCTGGTAGGGGCCGAACCCCGCGCTGTTGTTCTTGAGGAAGTTGTTGCTCCAAGGGTCGTCGCTGCTGGCAACCTGCTTCAGCTTCGTCCCGTCATAGATCGGCGCCGCCAGGTTGCAATGCAGCTTGAGGATCAGCGGCGTCGGCTTGGGAAGCTCGAAGGAAATGACTTGCGGCGATTCCACCTTGATCTGGCTGGCATCGCTGACGCCCAGCATGCGCGCCATGAACGTGCCGTTGCCCTTGCTGTTCAGCCGTCGCTCCCACGAGTAGCGCACGTCCTCGGCGGTCAGCGTGTTGCCCCAGTTGCTTTTCACGCCCTCGCGGAGCGTGAAGGTGACGCGCTTGCCGTCCGGCGCGATCTCCCACTTAGCGGCGAGGCGCGGCTGGAGGGCGAGGCCGTTCGGCAACTCCGGATGTACCGCGATGTCCTCGCGCATGACGTCCGGAGAAGCAGGGTCCGGGATCTTGGCGAACGCGATCAGGTTGTCGTACAGGGCTCCGGTCGAATCGACTGTGCCAAGGCTCACGTCGTACTCGCCGTCCAGCCCTTGCGGCGTCGCCGGGCTGGCGATCACCAACGTGGTGTTCTCGGCGGCGCGCGCGCCGTTGCCGGGGAGGGCGGTTGCCGCGCCAACGGCGGCCGCTCCCTGGAGAAACTTGCGGCGATCGACGTTCATCGGCATGGGTGCGGCTTTCGGTCGAGATGAGGAAGCGGCGAGGACGCGGTCCGATCGCACGGGCGCTCCCCCCTAGATCATGACGTCGCCGCCGTTTGGGTTCAGGGAGGCGCCCGTGTAGTAGGAGCCTTCGTCGGAGGCGAGCAGAACGGCCGTCGGCGCGATCTCGTCCACGGTCCCGAAGCGGCCGAGCGGCAACTCGGCGCGTTTTCGCTCCCGCCATTCCTCCGAAAGCGCCGCCGACAGGTCGGTGTCGATCGGGCCCGGACAAATCGCGTTCACCGTGATGCCGAACGGGGCGACCTCGTAGGCGAGCGATCGCGTCAACCCGAGAATGCCCGCCTTCGCCGCGCAGTAGTGCGTCAGCTCGACGGCGCCCTTGTGCGCAAGCTGCGAACTGGTGTTGATGATGCGGCCCCAGCGACGGCTGATCATCCCGGGCAGCACGACGCGGGTACACAGGAACACGCTGCGGAGATTGACCGCGATCATGCGGTCCCAGGCCTCCGTCGACAGATCGACCAGCAACCTGCTATGGCCGATGCCGGCGTTGTTGACCAGTACGTCAACGCCGCCAAGCGTCTCCTCCGCCCCGCGCATCGCGGCCGTGGCGGACGCCTCGTCGGACACGTCGGCCGCCAGCGCGCTGCACGAAACGCCGGTGTTGGACACCTCGCGCGCGGTCTCCGCCGCCAGTTCGTGGCGCTGATCGACAATGACGAGATCGGCGCCCTCCCGCGCGAACGCCAGCACGATGGCGCGCCCGATGCCGCGCGCCCCGCCGGTGACGATGCATTTCTTGCCTTCCAACCGGCGCATTGCACTCTCCCGCGGCATCAAGTCGTGCCATCCCGCACCGTTGCAGCAACTTCCATGCCATGCAATCGCGTGGGCCTTGGTTCAGGCCGCGATCCCGGCGTAGCTTCGTCGGGACGGAGCGTGATGCGACGTGGGAGGGAGCTCGGCATGTCGGAAGCGTTGGAACGGCGGCTCGCGCGGCTTGAGGCGGTCGAGGATATCCGCCACTTGAAAGCGCGCTACTGTGCCCTTTGTGACGCGAGCTACGATCCCGATGGGCTCGCCGCGTTGTTCGTGGCGGATGGTGTTTGGGACGGCGGCTCCGAGTTCGGCCGCCACGTCGGGCGCGAAGCGATCCGCGCGTTTTTTGCCGGCGTAAGCGGCGACATCCGCTTCGCTGCCCACCTCGTGCTCAATCCGATCATCGAGGTGCAGGCGCCCGATCGAGCCGCCGGCAAATGGCGCCTGATCATGCCATGCACGGTGCAGACCCCCGATGGCGCGGAAGCCCGATGGCTGCTCAGCGAATACGAGGAAGATTACGTCAAGCCCGACGGAGCGTGGCTGTTCCGCTCGATGACGGTGAAGGTCAATTTCTACGCGCCCCACCTCAAGGGGTGGGCATAAGCACGTTGCACCGGGCTCAAAGCTCGTAGCCGAAGCTGTCCCCGAGGCGCGCTCGCATGAACGGGCGACCCGCCTCGTGCCACGTTGCGTCGGACGGCAGCTTGAGCGACACCGCTCGAACCATGAACGTGTCGGGGTCATCCACGCCTTGCGGCCGGATCCCGCGCGCGTGGTGGGCGTCGAGGCTGTCGAGCAACATGCGCCGCGCCATCACGATCCCAGCATCGCTGGAGCAGAGATGCTCCCGCGTGCGGTCGTAGACCGGCGCGACCCCGGCCTGACAGGCCGCATCCTGCACCCACAAGCCAGGCAGGCCCGAGAACCACGTCGTCTGCTGGCTTCTATAGTCGAACTGGAACCCCGATGCCGGGCTGAATTTCGTCCAATAGTCGGCATAAGGGGTCGTGGGGTTTGGCTCGACATAGGCGTGGCGGCTCGCATGCCCGCTTTCGCGGCCATTATGGCCTTCGAGAAACACCGCGCGGGTGCGCGGCGGGAGCGGCTCCGAGGGGTGGTAGGAGAACATCAGGCACATCGTGTGCTCGTCGTCCATCGGCACCCAGGCGTGGCCGCTGAGGTCCGGGAACCTCGACTGCGGCGGTACCAAGGTGTAGAACGGCATGACGAACTGGTTCACGCGCCAATAAAGCAGATCCTCCGAAAGCCGACGCCGCGCCGCGACGCTGACCCCGAAATCCTGCCGCAGGCATTGCAGCATCGGTCGCAGGTCCTTCGTGGCGAGCCAGGAGTTTATTGAGCCCCCGGCATCGATCCGCCCGTGCAGGATCGGCGCGTGCGCGGAATCGATCTCGCCCTCCAGCGCTTGCAGCCAGTTGCACTCCTGCACACGCATCGTCAGCACGACTTGGGCGTCGGGAACCAGGTTCCACTCCATGTTGGGCAGCGGCGGCAATTGATCCGTCGCTGCCCCCATGTAGGCCCAGATGACGCCGTTCCGCTCCCGGCACGGATACGCTTTGATGGTGACGCGCTCCCTCAGCCGGCTCGTCATCGGCTCGGCCGGCATGTCGGTCACGGCACCCGTCACGTCATATTTCCAGCCGTGATACACGCAGCGGATGCCGCAATCCTCGTTGCGGCCGAACATCATCGGCGCGCCGCGATGGGCGCACGCGTTAGCGATCAGCCCGACCCGGTTCTCGGTGTCGCGGAACGCGACGAGATCCTCGCCGAGCAGCTTGATCCGCCTCGGCTGGCCGTCGGCGACGAGGTCCTTGGAAAGATAGAACGGCAGCCAGTAGAGCCGGAACAGCTCGCCCATCGGCGTGCCGGGACCGACCCGCACGAGGCGCTCGTTATCGGCGTGGGAGAGCATCGGCCTTTATCCTCGCTTGTTCGGGTGTGGTGTCGAGCAGCGTTGCAAGCCCCGTCATGCCGAGGTGGGCGACGAAGCCCTCGGCGTCGAACCCGCGCAGCGGCGCGCGGGGCGCCGGCGGGGCGACGCCAGCCCGCAGCAAATTGACGATCACCTCCGTTCGCCGCCGGTCGAGCCGCGCCAGGGCTTCCTCGATCGTCGGGGCTTCGGCGGCGCAGTCCGGCAGTTCGGGACAGCAAGCGCGCCGAAGCCAGCCGCCATCGCCGGCGTCAACCGTTTCGGCTTCGACGAGGAACGGGATCGCCAGGAAGTCGCGCAGGCGCATCGGGGCCGTCACGTCAGGCGTCGGCCGGGGCGCGCAAAACGAACAGCGCGTCGGCTGCGACGGCGCCCCGCGCGCCGACGATGACCGGGTTCACGTCGATCTCCTCGACGATATCGGCGAGGTCCGCCGCGAGTTCGGACAACCGGCAGAGCACGTCCGCCGCCGCCTCGGCGTCCTTGGCCGGCTTTCCGCGAAAGCCCGCGAGCAGGGCGTGGCTGCGCAGCGCGCCCAGCATCCGCCGGGCTTCATCGGGCTGGACGGGGGCGAGGCGGGTCACGGCGTCGCGCAGCAACTCCACGAGAACGCCGCCGGAGCCCACGGCGACCAGCGGCCCGAAT
>CAXUIE010000083.1:0-10990 GCA_964250825.1 uncultured Acidisphaera sp.
CGCCGGATCGGCGCGGAGACGTTCGTGGTCTACCAGGGGCATCATGGCGACCGGGGTGCGGCGCGCGCGGACGTGATCCTGCCCGGCTCTGCTTATCCGGAGAAGCCGGGCACCTACGTCAGCATGGAAGGCCGCGTGCAGCGTTCGCTGCTGGGCGTGTTTCCGCCCGGCGAAGCGCGGGAGGACTGGCGCATCATCCGCGCGTTCAGCGAGGTGATCGGCCGCACCTTGCCGTATGACAGCATCGAGGCGCTGCGGGCCCGGCTCGAGCAGGTCAATCCGGTGTTCGGCCGGGTGGGCTTCCTGCCGCGCTTCGGCATCAGCGACGCAACCGGACCGGCCGGCGATCCGGCAGCACTCGGCAGCGCGCCGTTCGTCCCAGCCATTGCGAACTACTACCAGACCGATCCGATCAGCCGCGCGAGCCCGACCATGGCGGCGTGCACGGAAACGTACCTCGACACGCCGCAGGCCGTGGCGGCGGAGTAGCGCCATGCGCAGCTTCTTTCTCGACACCACCGCCGGCTACGTAATCCTCACCTTCGCCGAGGCGCTCGCGCTTCTGGTGCCGCTGCTGATCGCCGTGGCCTATCTCACCTACGCGGAACGCAAGGTGCTGGCCGCGATCCAGTTGCGGCGCGGGCCGAACGTCGTCGGGCCGTTCGGGCTGTGGCAGCCGTTCGCCGACGCCCTGAAAATGCTTACCAAGGAAACGATCATCCCGTCCGGCTCCAACCGGGCGCTGTTCCTGTTCGCGCCCATGCTGACGTTCGGATTGGCCATGATCGCCTGGGCAGTGATCCCGGTGAACGAAGGCTGGGCGATCGCCGACATCAACGTGGGCATCCTCTACCTGTTCGCGATCAGCTCGCTCGGCGTCTACGGCATCATCATCGCGGGCTGGGCGAGTAATTCGAAATACGCCTTCATGGGCGCGATGCGCAGCGCCGCGCAGATGGTGAGCTACGAGGTGTCCATCGGCTTCGTGATGGTATGCGTGCTGCTGTGCGTGGGCAGCCTCAACCTGTCCGACATCGTGCGGGCGCAGCAGACGATCTGGTTCTGCGTCCCGCTGTTCCCGATGTTCATCGTGTTCTTTATCTCGGGGCTGGCCGAGTGCAACCGCTCGCCGTTCGACCTGGCGGAAGGCGAGAGCGAGATCGTGGCCGGGTTCTTCGTCGAGTACAGCTCGCTGTCATTCGGCCTGTTCTTCCTGGGCGAGTACGCCAACATGATCCTGATGAGCGGGATGACCTCCATCCTGTTCCTGGGCGGCTGGTTGGCGCCGTTCGGCGTCGTGCCGTTCACCTGGATTCCCGGGCCGATCTGGTTCATTCTCAAGATCTGCCTCTGCTTGTTCGTGTTCATCTGGGTGCGGGGCACATTCCCGCGGTTCCGCTACGACCAGCTGATGCGCCTCGGATGGAAGGTGTTCCTGCCGCTGTCGCTTCTGTGGCTGGTCATCACCGCCGCCGCGCTGATGGCGTTCGGCTGGCTGCCCCATGCCGCCGCTTGATCTCGCCGAGGCCGGGGTCTATCCCCCGCGCCGGGAAGGAGCCTGAACAATGGCATGGCTGGACCGCACGGCGCGAAGCCTGCTGCTGAGCGAACTCGCCGGCGGCATGGCATTGACCCTGCGGTATTTCTTCCGACGCAAGGCGACCATCAACTACCCGTACGAGAAAGGGCCGATCAGTCCTCGCTTCAAGGGCGAGCACGCGCTCCGGCGCTACCCGAACGGCGAGGAGCGCTGCATCGCCTGCAAGCTGTGCGAGGCGATCTGCCCGGCGCAGGCGATCACCATCGAGGCCGAACCGCGCAGCGACGGCTCGCGCCGGACGACGCGCTATGACATCGACATGACCAAGTGCATCTATTGCGGGCTTTGCGAGGAGTCCTGCCCGGTGGACGCGATCGTCGAGGGGCCGAACTTCGAGTTCTCCACGGAAACGCGCGAGGAGCTGATGTACGACAAGGACAAGCTGCTCGCCAACGGTGACCGTTGGGAGCCGGAGATCGCCCGCCGGCTCGAGCTCGACGCGCCCTACCGATGATCGCCACCATCGCCTTTTACGTTTTCGCGGCTATCCTGCTGGGCTCGGCGGCGATGGTGGTGAGTTCGCGCAATCCCGTGCATTCGGCGCTGTTCCTAATCCTCGCGTTCTTCAACGCGGCGGGGCTGTTCCTCCTCGCCGGCGCCGAGTTCATCGCGATGATCCTGGTGATCGTCTACGTGGGCGCCGTCGCGGTGCTGTTCCTGTTCGTGGTGATGATGCTGGACGTGAATTTCGCCGAGCTCCGCAGCGGCTATCAGCGCTATTTGCCGCTGGGCGCGACGGTGGGCGTGATCCTGCTGATCGAGCTGGCGCTGGTCGCGGGCGGCTGGCGGATCGCGCCGGAAGCGTCGGCGCTGCGCTTCGCCCCGCAAGGCGCGCCGGTGGCGAACACGGCGGCGCTCGGGCGGCTGATCTACACGGACTACGTGTTCCTGTTCCAGAGTGCCGGGCTGATCCTGCTGGTCGCCATGATCGGCGCGATCGTCCTGACGCATCGCGACCGCAAGACGTCCAAGCATCAGGTCATCGCGGTGCAGAACGCCCGGACCGTGGCGGAAACCCTGCAGCTCGTCCCGGTCGAGCTTGGGGCCGGCGTCAAGACGCTCGGCATATACCGGCCGAAGGTGGCCGAGCCGCAAGAGGCGTTCGCCGACGCAAGCGACAGCGAGGCCGTGCTCGGCCATCACGGGGACCGGCATTGAGCGGCGGCTGCCTTTCTCCCTCCCCTTGCGGGCTCCGGCAGGGGGTGGGGAAGAGATGATGCCCGTCAGCGTCGCGCACTATCTCACGGTTTCGGCGATCCTGCTGGTGCTGGGCGTGTTCGGGATCTTCCTCAACCGTAAGAACGTCATCATCATCCTGATGTCGGTCGAGCTCATCCTGCTCGCTGTCAATCTCAACCTCGTCGCGTTCTCTGCGTCGCTCGGCGACTTGGCGGGCCAGGTGTTCGCGATGTTCGTGCTCACGGTGGCGGCCGCCGAGGCGGCGATCGGGCTCGCCATCGTCGTCGTTTATTTCCGCAACCGCGGCTCGATCCAGGTCGAGGACGTGAACCTGATGAGGGGCTGAGTATGATCTACGCGGTCGCCGTGTTCGCGCCGTTGCTGGGCGCCCTGGTGTCCGGCCTTGCCGGGCGCGCCATCGGCGATCGGGCGGCTCAGGCGGTTTCGATCCTGGTGATGGTGGTCGCCGCCGTGTGCGGGGTTACGAGCTTCGTCTCGGTCGGCCTGCAAGGCGGAGCGACGGGCGTCATCGATCTGAGCGACTGGATCGAGAGCGGCACTTTTCACGCGAGCTGGGCGCTGCGATACGACACGCTGTCGGTGGTGATGGTGGGAATGGTGACGTTCATCTCCACGCTGATCCATATCTACAGCGTCGGCTACATGGCGCACGATGCTTACCCGAGCTACCGCTTCTTCGCCTATCTCAACCTGTTCACCTTCATGATGCTGATGCTGGTGACGTCGGACAACCTCTTGCAGCTGTTCTTCGGCTGGGAGGGCGTCGGCCTGATGAGCTATCTGCTGATCGGCTATTGGTACGACAAGCCGAGCGCCTGCGCCGCGGCGATCAAAGCGATGGTGGTCAACCGGGTCGCCGATCTGCCGTTCGCCGTCGGCATCGCGCTCGTATTCGTCGTGTTCGGCTCGATCGAGTTCCCGGTGATCTTCGGCTCCATCCCGGACCACATGAACGACACCTACCATGTGCTCGGCGGCACGTTTCGCGCCTACGAGGTGATCGGGGTGCTGCTGTTCATCGGCGCGATGGGCAAGTCGGCGCAGATCGTCCTGCACACCTGGCTGCCGGACGCGATGGAGGGGCCGACGCCGGTCTCGGCGCTGATCCATGCCGCGACCATGGTGACCGCCGGCGTGTTCCTGATGTCGCGGATGTCGCCGATCATGAGCTACGCCCCGGGGGCGCTCGCGTTCGTCACGTTCATCGGGGCCACGACCGCCTTGTTCGCCGCGACCATCGGCTGCACGCAGTTCGACATAAAGCGGGTGATCGCGTATTCGACGTGCTCGCAGCTCGGCTACATGTTCATCGCCGCCGGCGTCGCGGCGTTCCAGGTCTCCATCTTCCACCTATTCACCCATGCGTTCTTCAAGGCGCTGCTGTTCCTGTCGGCGGGCTCGGTGATCCACGCCGTCTCCGGCGAGCAGGACATGCGCAAGATGGGCGGGCTGTGGCGCAAGATCCCGCTCACCTACGTCGTGATGTGGATCGGATCGCTGGCACTCGCGGGAATCATCCCGTTTGCGGGCTATTATTCCAAGGACGCCATCCTCGAAGCGGCCTACGCGGCCGGCGGATGGGGTTACTACGGCTTCTGGTGCGGCCTGATCGCGGCGTTCCTTACCGCATTCTATTCCGGCCGGGTGCTGTTCATGACGTTCCACGGCAGGTCCCGCATGGACCATCACGTGGCCGAGCACGTCCACGAAAGCCCGCCGGTGATGACGGGGCCGCTGATCGTCCTGGCGATCGGCGCCGTCTGCACGGGCTTTGTGTTTCGCCACACGTTCATCGGCGACGCTTGGCAGGATTTCTGGCGAGACAGCATCGTCATCACGGCGAGCAACCACGTGCTCGCCAACATGGAGAATCTGCCCGGCTGGGTGGGCTACGCGCCGCTGGTGACCGGCGTTCTCGGCTTGGGGCTCGCCTACGTGTTCTACATCGCGAACCCGCTGCTGCCGGTGCGGCTCGCGGCCGCGTTCCGCCCCGTCTACGAGTTCGTGCAGAACAAATGGTACTTCGACGAGTTGTACGCCTCCTTGTTCGTGCGACCGGCCTTCGCGTTGGCGCGGCTATTCTGGCAAGTGGGCGACGCGACGATCATCGACGGCGTGCCGAATGGGATGGCGGCGCTCACCGCGGACGGCTCGCGGCAGGTGGTTCGGATCCAGACTGGCTCCATCGCGGTCTATGCGTTCGTCATGCTGATCGGCGTGGTGCTGCTGATCGCGCTCTACATGCTGATCCGGTGACGCGATGAACGCCGCGGGCTTTCCTTTGCTTTCGTTGCTTACCTGGCTGCCGCTGGTCGGCTGCGTGGTCATCATGCTGGTGCGCGGCGACGAGGAGACCGTCGCATCCAACGCGCGCTGGGCGGCCCTGTGGACCAGCCTGATCGTGCTCGGCCTATCGTTGATTTTGTGGGCGCGGTTCGATCCGAACGAACCGGGATACCAGTTCGTCGAAAGCCTATCATGGCTGCCGGAGTACGGCGTCGGCTACAAGATGGGTGTCGACGGGATTAGCGTGCTGTTCGTCATGCTGTCGACCATTCTGACACCCATTTGCATCCTCTCGGCCTGGGAAGCGATCCGCGTCAACGTGCGCGAGTTCATGCTCGCCTTTCTTGTGCTCGAGACGATGATGGTTGGCATGTTCTGCGCGGCCGACTTCGTCGTGTTCTACATGTTCTTCGAGGGCGTGCTGATCCCGATGTATCTCATCATCGGGGTGTGGGGCGGGCAGCGGCGCGTGTACGCCGCGATCAAGTTCTTCCTCTACACGCTGGCGGGCTCGGTGCTGATGCTGCTCGCGTTGCTTGCGATGTGGTTCCAGGCCGGCACCACGGACATTACCGCCTTGATGCACACGCAATTTGCGCCGGGCCTGCAGGATTGGCTGTTCCTCGCCTTCCTCGCCTCGTTCGCGGTCAAGGTGCCGATGTGGCCGGTGCACACCTGGCTGCCCGACGCTCACGTGGAAGCGCCGACCGCAGGCTCGGTGATCCTGGCCGGCGTGCTGCTCAAGATGGGCGCCTACGGCTTCCTGCGCTTCTCGGTGCCGATGCTGCCGCAGGCGACGGCCACGTTCGCTCCAATGATGTTCGCCTTGTCGGTGGTGGCGGTGATCTACGCCGCGCTGGTGGCGTTGGCCCAGGAGGACATGAAAAAGCTGATCGCCTACTCGTCCGTGTCGCACATGGGCGTCGTGACCATCGGTATTTTCACCGTGAACATCCAGGGCATCTCGGGCGCGATTTTCCAGATGCTGTCGCACGGCGTCGTGTCCGCCGCGTTGTTCCTGGTGGTCGGCGTCGTCTACGACCGGATGCACACGCGCGAGATCGCGCGCTATGGCGGGCTCGCCGACCGCATGCCGAAATACGCGCTCGTGTTCATGGTGTTCATGATGGCCAGCATCGGGCTGCCCGGCACGTCCGGCTTCGTCGGCGAGTTCCTGGTCATCGTCGGCTCCTTGCAGGTGAATTTTTGGCTGTCCTTGTTGGGCGGCATGGGGATGATCCTCGGCGCGGCCTACATGTTGTATTTGTACCGGCGCGTGATCTTTGGCCGACTGACCCGGGCGGACCTGCGCGGCATCCTCGACCTGTCGCCTCGCGAGGTGGCCGTGTTCGCGCCGCTGGTGGTCTTGACGATCTGGATGGGCGTCTATCCGTCCAGCTTCACGCGGTTCTGGGATGCAAGCGTCGGCACGATGGTGGAGCGCCACACGGCCGCATTGGCCGCTGGTCCGAAGCTGGCGCGCGCGGAAGGCGGGGTGCGCTAATGAACTGGTCCCTCGCGGTTCCCGAGATCGCGCTCAGCCTGTGCGGCCTTGGCATTCTGGTGTTCGGCGTGTCGCGCAAGCAGGACAGCACCGTGCTATGCTCCATGCTGACCTTGGGGGCATTCCTCCTCGCGGGCGTGCTCATTACCTCGACAGCGCGGGGCGACAGCTACAACGGGCAGTTCGTGGTCGATCCGTTCAGCGGCTTCCTCAAGCTGCTGATCCTGGCGGCCGGAGCGCTCTCGCTAATCCTGTCGATCGACTACAACCGCTCGCAAGGGATCGCGCGGTTCGAGTTCCCGGTGTTGATGCTGTTCTCCACCGTCGGCATGATGGTGATGGCGTCGGCGGCGAACCTGATGACGTTGTATCTCGGGCTCGAGCTGCAGTCCCTCGCACTTTACGTGCTTGCGGCCTTCGCGCGCGACGACGTCCGCTCCTCGGAGGCGGGGCTGAAATATTTTGTGCTGAGTGCGCTCGCGTCGGGATTGCTGCTGTACGGCATCTCGCTGGTGTACGGGTTCTCGGGCACGATGGATTTCGGCCAGCTCGCTCGCGCGGCGACCGATCCCGCCCACGCTTCGCCGGGCCTCGTGGTCGGCATCGTTTTCATTCTCGTCGGACTCGCCTTCAAGGTGTCCGCCGTGCCGTTCCACATGTGGACGCCCGACGTATACGAGGGCGCGCCCACGCCGGTGACCTTGTTTTTCGGCACCGCGCCCAAGGTGGCGGCGATGGGCTTGCTGGTGCGGGTAATGATCACCCCGTTCGGCCATCTCACCGCGCAATGGCATCAGCTCGTCCTGCTCGTCTCGATCGCTTCGATGGTGCTCGGCGCGCTCGCGGCGATCGGCCAGACCAACATCAAGCGGCTGATGGCGTACAGCTCGATCGGCCACATGGGCTACGCGCTGATCGGACTCGCGGCCGGCACCGCCGATGGCATCCGCGGGCTGCTCGTCTATCTCGTTATCTACGTGTTCATGAACGTGGGCGCGTTCGCCTGCATCGCGGCAATGCGTCGTCAGGGCAGGATGGTGGAAAAGATTGCCGACCTCAGTGGGCTGGCGAGCAACGATCCGATGCTCGCGTTGGTCATGGCCATCACGATGTTCAGCCTCGCCGGCATCCCGATCCTGTCGGGCTTCTTCGCCAAGCTCTACATCTTCCTCGCCGCGGTGCAGACTGGGCAGTGGACGCTCGCCATCATCGGCGTGCTCACGAGCGTGGTGGGGGCGTTCTATTATTTGCGCGTCATCAAGGTGATGTATTTCGACCGGCCGGCGGAGCGGTTCGACGCGCGAACGCCGTCGCTGTCCTTCGTCGCGGCCGCCGGCGGATTGTTCACCACGTTCTTCTTCCTATTCCCGGCTCCCGTGGTGGGAGCGGCGCAGACGGCGGCACGCGCGTTGTTTGGGTAGGTGCATGCACCGACAGGTAAGCCGATTGCGGTCCGACGTGCGCCAACTCAAGGGCGAGCCCTAGGAGGCACCATCCATGCTGCTCGTCGTCGATGCCGGCAACACCAACGTCGTGTTCGCGGTGCATGACAAGAGCTGGCGCGGCGTATGGCGCCTCTCCACCGAGGCGCATCGCACCTCCGACGAGTATGCGGTTTGGCTGCTATCCTTGTTCCAGCACTCTGGGCTGAAGCCGGCGGAAATCTCGGGGGCGGTAATCGGCACCGTCGTGCCGGCCGCGTTGTATCATCTGCGTCGGCTGTGCCGGGACTGGTTCTCCGTCGAACCCTTGATAGCCCGCGCCCGGCTCGATTGGGGGTTCGACATCAAGGTTGACAATCCCGAGGAGGTCGGTGCCGACCGACTGCTGAACTCGCTCGCCGCGCATCATCGGTTCGGCGGCCCGCTGGTCATCGTCGATTTCGGCACCGCGACGACGTTTGACGTGGTGGACAAGAATGGCGCTTATCTCGGCGGCGTGATCGCGCCCGGGATCAACCTTTCGCTCGGGGCGCTGCACCAGGCGGCGGCGCGCTTGCCGCGGATTGGCATCGGGCGGCCGCAGGCGGTGATTGGGCGCGGGACAGTGTCGGCCATGCAGTCCGGAGTCTATTGGGGTTATGTCGGACTGGTTGAAGGGCTGGTCGCGCGCATCCAGGCCGAATACGGCGGCAGGCTGAAGGTGATCGCCACCGGGGGGCTTGCTTCGTTGTTCTCCGAAGGCACCACGGTGATCGAGGCGATCGAGCCTGATCTGACCTTGGATGGCCTGAGACTGTTGGCGGAGCGCAATCCAGCGCCCACATTACCCCGAGATCGACGGGCGCTGCCCGACCTCGACCTCGAAGGATAGCTCGACCAAGCATGGACGCTGCAAGCGGTGATCTGGCCTTCCTGCCCCTGGGCGGGACAGGCGAGATCGGCATGAACCTCAACCTGTATCGCTGCGGCGGCAAATGGCTCGCCGTGGATTGCGGCATCGGCTTTGGCGGCTCGGAGCATCCCGAGGTGGATGTGATGATGGCCGATCCGGGCTTCATCGCAGAGCGGCGGGACAAGCTGGTCGGGCTCGTCATCACCCACGCGCACGAGGACCACATCGGCGCGGTGGCTTGGCTGTGGCCCCAGCTACGTTGCCCGGTGTACGCCACCCCATTCGCCGCCGCCGTGCTCCGGCGCAAGCTCGGCGAAGTGCAGCTGCAAGGCCAGGTGAAGCTGCACGTCGTCCCCCCGGGCGGCGACATCGAGTTGCCGCCGTTTTCGCTCCGGTTCGTTCGCGTTTCGCATTCGATCCCCGAGGCGCAAGCGCTGGTCGTTCGCACCCCGCACGGCACCATCCTGCACACGGGCGATTTCAAGATGGACCCGAAGCCCCTGGTCGGGCCGGTGACGGACGAGGCGGCGCTTGAACGGCTCGGCGCCGAGGGGGTGCTGGCCATGATCTGCGATTCCACCAACGCGATGGTGGAAGGCCATTCCGGCTCGGAAGCCGAAGTGCGTCAAAGCCTCTCGGCCTTGATCCGGGGCTTGAGCGGCCGGGTGGCCGTGACCTGTTTCGCGAGCAACGTCGCCCGTGTCGAGACGATCGCCCACGCGGCGCGTGATGCCGGCCGCAGCGTCGCCCTGGTCGGCCGTAGCCTGCGCAACCTGGACGCGGCGGCGCGCGAGTGCGGCTATCTCTCCGGGGTGCCCGAGTTCGTGCCCGAGGACGAGGCGGGCTCCATTCCGGATGGAAATCTGCTGCTCCTCATCACCGGCAGCCAGGGCGAGCCGCGCAGCGCGCTGGCGCGCGTGGCGCTGGACACGCATCCGCGGATCGTGCTGGGCGAGGATGACACGGTGATCTTCTCGAGCCGCGTGATCCCCGGCAACGAGCGGGCAATCGGCACCGTGCAGGATAATCTCGTGCGCCGTGGCGTGCGCCTGATGACCGATGTGGATCATCTGGTCCATGTCTCCGGTCATCCGGCCCGTGACGAGTTGCGGCGCCTGTACCGCCTCGTGCGCCCGCGCTTCGCCGTTCCCGTCCATGGCGAGTGGCGGCATCTGTCCGCCCATGCCGCCTTGGCGGGCGAGGCAGGCGCGACGCCGGTGCTGCTGGAGGACGGGGACATCCTAAACCTCTCGCCCGGTCGGGTGGAGGTGGTCGACAGCGCGCCCGTGGGCCGCTTGGTGCTTGACGGGTCGCGGCTGGTGCCGCTCGACGGCGGCGTGCTGGCGGCGCGGCGGCGGATGTTGTTCAACGGCGTGGTGGTGGGCAGCCTAGCGGTGGATAGGACGGGGCGGCTCAGTGGCGCGGCGCAGGTCAGCGCACCCGGCCTGTTCGAGCCCGATGACCCCGAGACGTTGCGAATTGCCCAGGAGTTCGCCGCCTCCGTCGGTGAACTGCCAACGGCGCTGCGGCGTGACGACCAGGGGCTCGCAGACGCGGCGCGCGCGGCCCTGCGTCGGGCGGTTGGACGACGCTTGCCGAAGCGACCGGTGGTCGTGGTGCATCTGCTGCGGGTAGGATAGCGTGAGCTGGTTCGACGGCTGCGTGCTGTACGTGCTGATCTGGTGGGTGGCGCTGTTCGCCGTGTTGCCCTGGGGCGTGCGGCCGCGTCCGGAGCCCGATCCTCAGTCCGGCTGGCGCGGCGCGCCGGAGCATCCACGCCTGCTCCGCACGGTGCTCGCGACCACGATCGTCGCCGGCGTGGTATGGCTGCTCGCCTTCTGTCTTATCGCTAGCCCGTATCTCAGTTTTCGAGGGGGATGGCTTGCCATGCCTCCGCATTAAGCAGATGCGCACGGGGTTGCATTAAATATAGGCAAATGATGATAGAAGCGCGAAATTGCGGCACCGGACAGGTCGATTCCGATGGACTCGCAGGGACATTCAGGGCATCATCACGGGCAGGAAGAGGAGAGCTTCCTCGACCTGCCGTGAGACTGGCGTTTCTT
>CAXUIE010000084.1:0-1228 GCA_964250825.1 uncultured Acidisphaera sp.
GTGTACGGCAGCGTTCCAGCCCGGATCACGGCGGTGATCGAGGGCGAGGAGGAAGTCGGCAGCGTCAACCTGGACGCGTTCCTCGAAGCGCATCGGGACGCGCTCGGGGCCGATCTCGCGGTGATCAGCGACACCAACATGTGGGACGTGGACACGCCCGCGATCACCACCCGGCTGCGCGGCCTGGTTTACACGCAAATCACCTTGGCAGGGCCGTCGCGCGATCTGCATTCCGGGCTGTTCGGCGGCTCGGCGCTCAACCCGATCAACGCCCTGACCCGCATCCTCGGCGAGCTGCACGACGCGGAGGGGCGCGTTCAAATCCCCGGCTTCTACGACGGGGTGGGCGAAGCGCCGCCTGAACTGGCCCGGCGATGGGATGCGCTCGGCTTCGACGAGGGCGCATTCCTGGGCGCGGTCGGCTTGTCCGATCCGGCGGGCGAGGCGGGCCGGCCGGCGCTGCAACGGCTTTGGGCGCGGCCGACCGCCGACCTCAACGGGATCTGGGGCGGCTATACCGGTCCGGGCTCCAAGACGGTGATCGCATCCGAAGCTTCGGCCAAGCTCTCCTTCCGCCTGGTGCCCGGCCAGGAGCCGGACGCGGTGATCGCCGGCCTCAGGCAGTTCCTCGCCGCGCGAGCGCCCTCGGGCACCCGGGTCAAGGTGGAGGTGTTCGGCGCTTCGCCCGGGATCGAGGTGCCGACCGGCTCGCCTTGGGTGCGCGCGGCCGAGGTGGCGCTGGCCGAGGAGTATGGCAGGCCGGCGGTGCTGATGGGCAGCGGAGGGTCCATTCCGGTCGTCGAGTCGCTGCGCCGGCTGCTTGGCCTCGACAGCCTGCTGATGGGATTCGGCCTTGATGACGACCAGATCCACAGCCCGAACGAAAAGTTCGAGCTGCGCTGCTTTCACCACGGCATCCGCTCGCACGCGCGATTGCTCGGCAAATTCGGGTGACCAGCCTCGGTATCCACTGGCACGCCGACATCGAGACAGTTAGCAGCCGTCGTACGGGTGGAGCCACAACGCGGTTACGCGGCATCGCAAATGGAGCCCCTCGATAGCGAGCGAAGCTAGTCAGGCGCGCGTCCTGTCGGACGCCGGCGCTGATGGCGGCCGCCGTATTGACGTTCCCGGCCTGCTGATCGCGATGACGACGGCATACCTGGCGGGACGCCGGCTCACCGACGCGCGAGAGCGGCTCCGCCTCGACCGGCTGGCGCCGAAGCGC
>CAXUIE010000084.1:1238-4258 GCA_964250825.1 uncultured Acidisphaera sp.
GAGGCGGGGCGTGATCTATGACCTTGCGGTGATC
Source organism: uncultured Acidisphaera sp. (assembly GCA_964250825.1). Lineage (GTDB taxonomy): Bacteria > Pseudomonadota > Alphaproteobacteria > Acetobacterales > Acetobacteraceae > CAVWQV01. The sequence goes on from CAXUIE010000084.1 coordinate 1,273, forward strand.
GGCGGCGGCATCAATGGATGCGGCATCGCGCGCGACGCGGCCGGGCGCGGATTGTCCGTGCTGTTGCTTGAGCAAGGCGATCTCGGCGGAGCCACGTCGTCGGCCTCAACCAAGCTGATCCATGGCGGGCTGCGCTATCTCGAGCATCGCGAGTTCCGCATGGTGAGCGCGGCGCTGGCGGAACGCGAGGTGCTGTTGCGGATGGCGCCGCACATTGCTTGGCCGCTGCGTTTCGTTCTGCCCCACCACGCGGGCCTCCGCCCCTGGCCGTTGATCCGCTTCGGGCTGTTCCTTTACGACCACCTGGGCGGCAGGCGCATCCTGCCCCCCACGCGAACGCTCGACCTGCGCCGCGACGAGGCTGGCGCGGCGCTGCAGCCCCGTTTCACGCGCGGCTTCGAGTATTCCGACTGCTGGGTGGACGACGCGCGGCTGGTGGTGCTGAACGCGCGCGACGCGGCGGAGCGCGGCGCCGACATCCGGCCGCGGACGCGATGCGTCGAGGCGCGCCGCGAAGAAGGGAAGTGGCGGATCACGGCGATGTCCGCCCACGGTGAAACCAGGCTCTCGGCACGCGCGCTCGTCAACGCAGCCGGGCCGTGGGTGTCGCGAGTGCTGAGCGGCGTAGTGGGCTCCAACGCGCCGACGCGGCTGCGGATGGTCAAGGGCAGCCACATCGTGGTGCGCCGGCAGTTTGAGCACGACCGTTGCTACGTGTTCCAGAACGCCGACGGGCGCGTCTGCTTTGCGATCCCGTACGAGGACGACTTCACCCTGATCGGCACGACCGATGAGGACTACGCGGGAGACCCCGGCGCGGCCGGCGTCGATCCGGCGGAGGAAGCCTATCTTTGCGCCTCGGTGAACGCCTATTTCCGCAGGCCAGTGGCTGCCTCCGATGTCGTTTGGCGCTACGCCGGCGTCCGGCCGTTGCGCGACGACGGCGCTACGGAAGCGCAGCAAGCGACCCGAGACTACGTCCTGGAGCTCGATGCACCGTCGGATACGGCGCCCTTGCTGTCGGTTTTCGGCGGCAAGCTCACCACGTATCGCCGGCTGGCCGAAGCCGCGCTTGGACGGCTGGCGCCCTTCTTCCCTCGCCTTCCCGCCGCCTGGACGGCGCGTTCGTCGCTTCCCGGCGGGGATTTTGCCGTGGGTGGCGCAGGACAGCTCGGCCGCGAGATCTCGGCGCGGTACCCGTTCGTCCCGGCGCCGACAATTCGGCGGCTGGCGCGCAGCTATGGAACGCAGGCTGCCACCGTGCTCGGGGACGCGTGTTCAACCGACGATCTCGGCCGCGATTTCGGCGCCGGGCTGTCCGAACGCGAGGTGTTGTTCCTGATCGCGATCGAATGGGCGAGGACCGCCGAGGACGTGCTCTGGCGGCGCAGCAAACTCGGGTTGCGACTGACGGAGACTCAAGCGCGCGGCTTGCAGGATTTCATATCCGCCCATGCGTGCGGGCAGGCGGGTTCCACACGGTTTCGAGCCGATCCCGCAAAACGTTGAACACCCGGGACGGCACGCGCAGCCGGCTGTCGCCCTCGTACAGCGCCACCGCCTCCCCGGTGGACGCGGAGGAGCCCGTCGCCCTCGCGATCGTGTCGAACAGGGCAAGCTGCTCGGCGGTCATCGCGGCGTCCGCGCTCGGCATCGGCCCCCAACTGTCCCACGGCAGCATTTCCCGCTGATTGAGGGCCGCGAGATCGCGTACTAGATTGCCCGCCACGAACCAAAGGCCGCGCATGTCGAAGATGCCGTACTGAAGCGGATTGGAGGCGCCATCCCGGCACGCTGCCCATGCGTCGCCGGCGACGATGAAGCGATCGAGCGGCACGTCCATCGGGTCGAAATCGGGCTGCAACATCGCGCGCCACACGCCGTCGAGCTGCGCGTCCACCCGGACCCATCGCAAATCCTCGGGCTTCCAGTATTCCGTGACCCAGTGATCCTCGTACGAACCGGAGTGGAAGTAGCTGCCAAAACCGCAGCGCGCCCGTGCGGGCACGCCGGCGCTCCGCAGCATGGCGACCAGCATGACCGTGAAGTGACGACAAACTCCGGCGAGGCGACGCCCGGGTGGCCGCGCCTCCGAAAGCGGGCCACCTTCAATCGCCAGCAGATCCAGCATCTCCTCGACTGGACGAATGTGTTTTTCCGCCATGCGTTCCTCTGATATTTTGACGTCGTACTGCCCGGCCGCGTACTCGTGCAGCAGCACGCCCGGCACGATGCGCGCCATCTCGGGAACGCTTGGCGGCAGTTGCTCGAACATTGCTTCGTGCCGCCCGGGCGACGTCATTGCCGAGTGCGTCGCATAACTTGGCAGCAGACTGGAACCGGTATCTGGTGAAGCGTGGCGGTCGGAATGCATGGACGCGGCCCTCCTCATGATCCACTGCGTCATGGGTATTTAACCTGTCAGCTAAATGATGTCGGACTGGGTGGGCGTTGTCAATCCGTTTCGACAGCTGACCGGGGCTGGCGCGCCGGCAAAGCGCGGTCATAAAAGACGGCGGATCTAGCGACGAGGACACACCTGATGGATCATATCGAAGCCGGCGGCTTGCAGATCGCACGAACGTTGCACGACTTCGTCGCGAACGAGGCGGCCCCCGGCACTGGCGTGGATGCGTCGGCGTTCTGGCAGGGCTTTGGCGGACTGATCGGTGATCTCGCCCCGCGTAACCGGATGCTGCTGGACAAGCGCGACGCGCTTCAATCGGAGATTGACGGCTGGCATGCGGCAAACCGGGGGAAGCCCTGGGACCAGGGAACCTACGAGGCATTCCTGCGCGAGATCGGCTACCTGCTGCCTCAGCCGCCGCCCTTCAATGTGACAACGGCGAACGTGGACCCCGAGATCGCCAGCATCGCCGGGCCGCAGCTTGTGGTTCCCGTGACCAACGCCCGCTATGCGCTCAACGCCGCGAACGCGCGCTGGGGCAGCCTGTACGACGCGCTGTACGGCACCGATGCGCTCGGC
>CAXUIE010000084.1:4268-10966 GCA_964250825.1 uncultured Acidisphaera sp.
GGGGACCGACGGGATTTCGGCGGAGGGTGGCGCTGCGCGCGGGGACGGCTACAACAAGGCCCGCGGCCAGCGGGTAATCGCCCGCGCCCGGGCCGTGCTCGACGGCGCCGCGCCACTCGCCAGCGGCAGCCACGCGGACGCGACCGGCTACGGGCTGGTCGGCGACGCGTTGGCCGTCACCCTCAAGGGCGGCCGCGCGACCGGATTGGCCGACCCCGCGCAATTCGTCGGCTACCGTGGCGATGTGACCCGGCTCTCCGCCATCCTGCTTCGTCACAACGGCCTGCATATCGAGCTGGTGATCGACCGAGCGCACCCGATCGGAAAGGACGATTCGGCGGGGCTGGCCGACGTGGTCCTCGAAGCAGCCGTCACCACGATCCAGGATTGCGAGGACTCGGTTGCCTGCGTCGATGCCGCCGACAAGGTGCTTGCTTACCGGAACTGGCTCGGGCTGATGCGCGGCACCCTCGCCGACACGTTCGAGAAGGGTGGCCAGCAGGTGACGCGCCGCCTGCATGTCGACCGGAAATATGACGCGCCCGCCGGCGGAACGCTCACCCTGCCGGGCCGCAGCCTGATGCTGGTGCGCAACGTCGGTCACCACATGTACACGGACGCGGTGCGCGACCGCGACGGCGCGGAGGTGCCGGAAGGGATGCTCGACGCGGCGATCACGTCCCTGATCGCGCTGCACGACATTCGCGGCGGCGGCCCAATCCATAACAGCCGCGCGGGCTCCGTCTACATAGTCAAGCCGAAGATGCACGGCCCGGAGGAAGTCGCGTTCGCCGACGAAATCCTTCGGCGGGTTGAAACCATTCTCGGCCTCGCGCGCAACACGCTGAAGATCGGCATCATGGACGAGGAGCGGCGCACCTCGGCAAACCTCGCGGCGTGCATCCACGCGGTGCGCGAGCGCGTGGTGTTCATCAACACCGGCTTTCTCGACCGCACCGGCGACGAGATCCACACGTCGATGGACGCCGGCGCGATGATCCGCAAGAACGACATGCGCGGCACCGCGTGGATCAAGGCCTACGAGGACCAGAACGTCGATGTCGGCCTCGCATGCGGCCTGCGCGGGCGGGCGCAGATCGGCAAGGGCATGTGGGCCGCGCCCGACCGGATGGCAGAGATGCTGCAACAGAAGATCGGCCATCCCCGCGCTGGCGCCAACACCGCCTGGGTCCCCTCCCCCACCGCGGCCACCCTGCACGCGCTGCATTATCACGAGGTCGATGTCGGCCGCCGACAAGAGGAGCTGGCCCAGGGCGGCGCGCGCGCGACGCTTTCAAGCCTCCTGACGATGCCGGTCGCCGACCGGCCGAACTGGGCTCCCGACGACATCGCGCAGGAGCTCGACAACAACTGCCAGGGCATCCTCGGATACGTCGTGCGCTGGGTTGACCAGGGTGTGGGCTGCTCCAAGGTGCCGGACATCCACGATGTCGGGCTGATGGAGGATCGCGCGACGTTGCGCATTTCGAGCCAGCACATCGCCAACTGGCTGCACCACGGCATCGTCACCCGCGAGCAGGTGTTGAGCACGCTCAAGCGGATGGCGGCGGTCGTGGATCGGCAGAACGCCGCCGACCCGCATTACACGCCAATGGCGCCCGGCTTCGACGGCCCGGCCTTCGCCGCAGCCGCGGATTTAATTTTCGAGGGCCGTGCGCAACCGAACGGGTACACGGAGTTCATCCTGCATGCGCGCCGACGGCAAGCGAAAGCCGGATAGCCTCGGCTTGCCGCCCGCGTTCCCGACCCGAACAGTCGGCTGCGGCGGGCGAGGGCGTCCTCCTCCCTCCCCCCTTTGCGAGGGAAGGGAACCCTGCCCGTATAAGGGCTACTTGACCGACGAGAAAGACGTCGGCTGCAGGAATTCGTTGCGGACGTTCCAGTTTATCGGGCCGTTCGCCTCGGTTTGCGCCCGCGCCGACAGCCACTCCGGGTCGGCGGCGAACTTGTTCCATTTCTCCTCGCGCTCGGCCATCGAGTTCCAGGCGAGCATGTAGGTCAGCCGACCCGCGTTCTCGCCGACGAGCGTGGTCCAGAAGCCCGCCTGCTTGATGCCGTGCTTCTCCCAGATTTTGAGGGTGATGGTGTCGAAGCGTTTCAACAGGTCCGGCAACTTGCCCGGCATGGTGTCGTAGACGCGCAGCTCGTAGATCACGTCGGCCTCCCCGAATTATGCTAGGCCCAGCATGGCGGCGACGTCCGGCGGCGGCAAGCCAAGGCTCAGAAGCGCTCCACCCAGGGGCGCAGTTCGACTTCCCAGGTCCAGGAGCTCCGGTGCTGGCGCGCCACGTGCAGGTAGGTTTCGGCGATCTGGTCCGGATCGAGCATGCTGTCGGGGCTGTGCGCCGGGTCGGCGCGGGCGGCGCTCCGGATGCCGCCGTCGATGACGAAGTGGGCGACGTGGATGCCCTTGGGTGCCAGCTCCCGGGCCATGCTCTGCGCTAGGCCGCGCAGGGCGAACTTGCCCATCGCGAAGGCGGCGGATTGCGGATAGCCCTTGACGCTGGCCGAGGCGCCGGTGAACAGGATGCATCCCGACCCGCGCGGCAGCATCCGGCGCGCCGCTGCCTGGCCCACGAGAAACCCGCCGAACGCGGACACGGTGAGCGGCCGCAACACGGCGGCGGGATCGAGGTCGGTAACCGGCCCGGGAACCCGAGCGCTTGGATTGTAGACCACCACATCCGGCTCGCCCAACATCGCCGAAGCGGCCTTGAACAGTTCGGCGACCTCCTCCGGATTGCCCGCGTCGCATTCAAATACTTTCGCACGAGTCTCGTCGGCGAGGGCCGCGAGCTTGCCCGCGGTCCGAGCCGCCAGGCCCACCTTGGCTCCATCCCGGGCGAAGACGCGCGCGAGCGAAGCGCTGAGCCCCTGCCCGGCGCCCACGATCAGCACCGAATCCGCCATTGCTCGCCTCCCAATATTTCTGCATGCCACCCAAGCGAGCTCTGCGTCCAGCGCGGTCGAGCCTTGCTTCTTACGAAGCGCGACATTGACCCGCGAGTAGCGATTTAATGATCATTGTATCACGGTGCCAGACGGCCGAAGGGGTATTCGATGCTTTACCAGCAATACGAGATGCAGCGGATGGCGCTGGCGCCGATGCGGATGCTGGCGACGAATGCGCTCGGCCTGCTCGAGCTGCCGAACAACCCGCTCCGCATCACCCCGCTCGGCCGCATGACGGCCGCGTGGCTGGATAGCTTCGAGCATAGCACGCGAAGATTTGGCAAACCCCGCTTCGGCTACACGCACACGCTCATCGGCAATGAGGATGTGCCGATACAAGAGGAGATCGTGCGCAGCCTGCCCTGGTGCGACCTGAAGCGCTTCGCTCGGCAGGCGGAGCGGCCGGACGACCCCAAGCTGCTGATCGTGGCGCCGATGTCGGGCCATCACGCGACCTTGCTGCGCGGCACGGTCGAGGCGTTCCTGCCGGACCACGACGTGTACATCACCGATTGGCGGGACGCCCGCGAGGTGCCGTTCGCCGTGCAGGATTTTGGTCTGGACGACTACGTAGACCACGTGATGGGCTTCTTGCGGCTGCTCGGCCCAGAAACCCACGTCGCGGCGGTCTGCCAACCTGCCGTGCCGGTGCTTGCGGCGGTTTCGCTGATGAACGCCGAACATGACCCGGCGGCGCCGCGGACCATGACCCTGATCGGCGGCCCGATCGACACGCGCGAGGCGCCGACGCAGGTCAACCTGTTCGCCAAGCGGCACGGCATCGACTGGTTCCGCCGCCACACCATCCACCCGGTGCCGTTCGGCAACCCTGGCTTCATGCGCCAGGTTTACCCGGGCTTCCTGCAATTGGCCGGGTTCATGGCGATGAACCTCGACCGACACATGGAAGCCCATTGGCAGATGTTCCTGCACCTGGTCGACGGGGACGGCGAAAGCCTGGCCTCCAAGCGGAGCTTCTACGAAGAGTATCGCTCCGTGATGGACCTCTCGGCGTCGTTCTATCTCCAGACCGTTGAAGTCGTGTTCCATGAGCATCTTCTGCCGCGCGGCTTGATGGTTTTCCGCGATCGGCCCGTCGAGCCAGCCGCGATCGAGAACACAGCCATGTTCACCATCGAGGGAGAGCGGGACGACATCTCGGGGATCGGCCAGACCCGCGCCGCCCACGCGCTTTGCGGCAACCTGCCCGACGACATGCGTTCGCACCGCGAGCAGGAAGGGGTCGGCCATTACGGCCTGTTCAACGGCCGCCGGTTCCGCGGCGAAATCGCACCCGCCATCAAGGCCTTCATCCGCGCCCACAGGTGAGATAGCCTCTCCCTCCCGGACCGAGGCGGCGCGCCCACCCCCCCCCGCCCGGTGAGGGCGGCCGGGGGGTGCAAAGGCGGGTGCAGCCAAAGCGGCTGCTGATTTCGTCGCTCCTCGAACACGCCGCGCGTCATCATGCGACCACGGAGGTGGTGTCGAAGACGGTGGAGGGCGCCATCCATCGCTACACTTACGCGGACGCGGAGCGGCGCTCCCGCCGGCTCGTCCGGGCCCTCATTCGGCTTGGCGTCGTCTCGGGCGATCGCGTCGCCACTTTGGCCTGGAACGGCCATCGGCATCTCGAGGTTTATTACGCGGCGTCCGGCATGGGTGCCGTGTGCCACACGATCAACCCACGGCTGCATTCCGACGACATCGCTTACATCATCGACCACGCGCGGGACGCCGTGCTGTTCGCCGACACGAGCTTCGCCCCCTTGATCGCCGGCATCGCACCCCACTTGCCAGCGTCGGTGCGGGCCGTGGTGATCATGACCGATCCGGGTTTGATGCCCGAACCCGCCCTGCCCGCCGAGGTCCGGCTGCTTTGCTACGAGGAGCTGATCGACGGGGCCGACGAGGACTACGCCTGGCCCGAGTTCGACGAGAACACCGCCAGCGGTCTTTGCTATACGTCCGGCACGACGGGCCGGCCGCGCGGCGTGCTCTACAGCCATCGCTCAACCGTGCTGCACGCGTTTTCCGTCAACATGGCCGGCGCGCTCGCGTTTCGCGCGATCGACCGCGTGCTGCCCGTGGTGCCGATGTTTCATGTCAACGCATGGGGGATTCCACACGCGGCGCCGATGGCCGGCGCGGCTTTGGTGATGCCGGGACGGCACCTTGATGGGAAAAGCCTGGCCGAGCTGATGAACGCCGAGCGTGTGACGATGTCCGCGGGCGTGCCCACCGTCTGGCTCGGCCTCTTGCAACACCTGAGGGGGAGCGGGGAACGGATGGCGACCGTTCAGCGCATCATGACTGGCGGTTCGGCCTGCCCGCCCATGCTGATCGAGGCGTTCGGCGACGAGTACGGCGTTGAGATCCAGCACGGCTGGGGAATGACGGAGCTGAGCCCGGTCGGCACCTATAACACGCCCAAGCCGGCGCAAGCGGCGTTCGACCGAGCCGGCACCTACGCCCACACCCTCAAGCAAGGCCGGGCGCTGTACGGCGTCGACATGAAGATCGTGGACGACGCCGGGGCCGAGCTGCCCTGGGACGGCGCACAGTTCGGCGACCTCAAGGTGCGCGGCTTTTGGGTAACGAGCGCGTATTACGGCGAGCCAGCGGGAAGCGCGCTCGACGCCGACGGCTGGTTCGCGACCGGAGACGTGGCGACGATTGACTCGGACGGGTTCATGGCGATCACCGATCGCTCCAAGGACGTCATCAAGTCGGGCGGCGAGTGGATCAGCTCGATCACCTTGGAGAACATCGCCCTCTCCCATCCGGACGTCGCGGAGGCGGCGGTGATCGCGGCCGCCCACCCGAAATGGGACGAGCGGCCGCTGCTGCTCGTGGTCCCAAAGCCGGGACGCGCCGTAGACCCGCAATCGTTGCTCGACACCTACGCAGGCAAGGTCGCCAAGTGGTGGTTGCCGGACGCGATCCTGGTGGTTGATGAACTGCCGCACACCGCAACCGGCAAGCTGCTTAAGACGGCCCTCCGGACCCGCTACAAGCAGTATCTGGTCGATTCCGCGATCACAAACGTGGCGGATTGAGCGTGCACGCGTGGGCACGATGGAGGGAATGTGAGGGCGCGCTTGGCGATCCGCCCCGAACTGCCGATATAGTCTCGCATCGCGCCACCTCCCGCGTCTGAAGGAATGCCGAGGGATGAAGAAATCCGATTGGGAGATCCCCGCCAACCTGCAGCCGGACCCCGACGATTACGCCTTTGATCTGGAACAAGCTCTTCGCGCGGTGGTCGGCATCAAGGCGTATGTGCCCTCCGACGCCTTCACCGCCGACACGCTCGGCACCGAGCGCGCCGGCAGTGGCGTCGTGATCAAGGACAAGGGCCTGGTCGCGACCGTCGGCTATCTGGTGATGGAGGCCGAGACGATTTGGATCACCGCAGCCGACGGCCGCGCGATCCCCGGCCACGCGCTCGCCTATGACCAAGAAACCGGCTTTGGCTTGGTCCAGCCATTGGGCCGCCTTGATTTGCCAATGCTGGAAGTGGGTGATTCCGATCGCATCAAGGTCGGCGATCAGGTTGTGTTCGCCGCCGCGGGCGGGCGTCACCATGCGATCGAGACCCGCATCGTCGGCCGCCAGGAGTTCGCCGGCTACTGGGAATACCTCCTGGACGACGCGTTCTTCACCGCCCCCGCCCACCCCGTCTGGGGCGGCGGCGCGCTGATCGGCGCGGACGGCAAGTTGCTCGG
>CAXUIE010000085.1:0-9503 GCA_964250825.1 uncultured Acidisphaera sp.
GGCTCGTCCGGCTTCCGAGAACTCCCATCGGTAAGGGGCGACATCAGGGCCCGGTCGCCAGCCGATACAAACGTGGCCCGTGAGGTCGCGTGGATGCTCGGGCGCGCCGGAGCGCGCCACGTAAGACGGCGCCGCGACGACCATCTGCCGCTGATCGGCCGACACCGGCACGGCGATCACGTGCTGGGCGAGCACTTCGCCCAGTCGTACGCCCGCGTCGAACCCCCGTTCAGCGATGTCGAACTCGTCGTCCGTGACGGTGACGTCGAGCTGGATGTCGGGGTAAGCGCGGGCGAACCCGGCGAGGAGCGGCCCGGAAAGGATGACCTCAGCAATCGAGGAGATAGCCAGGCGCAACTGGCCGGCCGGGCGCCCGCTGCGGTCTTTTGTGGCATCCATCGCCGCCTCCGCCTCGGCGAGAACCGGGGCGAGGCGCTCATAGAGTTCCCGGCCCGCTTGGGTCAGGCTGACGCTGCGCGTCGTGCGATGGAACAGGGTGACGCTCAGCCGCGTCTCGAGCGCGCGAAGCGCCTGGCTTACCGCCGAACGCGTGACCCCGATTCGCTCCGCGCCCGCACGGAAGCTGTGGGTCTCCGCAACAGCAAGGAAGGCGGGAAGGCCGGTCAAATCCATCGTCATGGGTTAGAATGTGTTACCAGTCTGGTCAGCAGCAAGCAAATTGTCTCACCAGTGGTAGCTCGCTATCTGACGCTATGAACTCGGAGGCCGCCATGGCGCATGTCAGCTACAGCAAAGTCCTTGCCGCCACGCCGGCCAGTGTTTGGGAGGTTGTACGCGACTTCGGGGCGCTCCCCCGGTGGTTCCCGTTCGTCGTCCGTACTCAAATGCGGGGAGGCGGCCCACAGACAGTCGGCGCAATTCGCACCAATACCCTGAATACGGGTAGTGTAATCGAGGAAAGATTGTCGGAGCTCTCCGAGCGTGACCGCCGTATCGTCTACGAATTGATCTCCGGCGACGTTCCGACCAAAAACTACAGTGCGACGCTTCGAATCCACGAGGTGGCCGCTGATCCTACACGGTGTTTCGCGGAGTGGTCGGCCGATTTCGATGTCGACGGTGACCGCACGCCGGTCGAGGCGTGGGTGCGGGACGGCATCTTCAAAACCTGTCTTGAGGCGCTAGAGCGACTGACCGGTGCCCACGCGGTCGCGACGGACAGCGAGAACACGGCTGAAGGCAACCGCAAGATCGTTCGCGCCGCGTTTGAGGCTTGGGCGGCGGGGAGCAGCGACTTTTCCGAACTGCTAGCCGACGATGCGGTCTGGAGGATCACGGGGTCTGGGCACTCGGCCCAAACCTTCGAGGGTCGACAGGCCTTTCTGGATGGTGCGTACCACCCGATCGCGCAGACCTTCGCGGCGCCGATGAAACCTCAGGTGCTCGGCCTCTTTGCCGACGGCGACGAGGTGGTGGTGCGTTGGGATGGCGAGGCCGCGATGGAAGACGGCCAGACCTATCGCAACAGCTACGCGTGGTTCTTCCGCATGCGCGAGGGAAAGGTCGTGCGCGCCGCCGCCTTCCTCGACCTTCCAACCTACGACGCTGCGCTGGCGGGGACTTCGCTCCCTGACTGGCCGACCTCCTGAACCCGCTCAAAGGACAACGATCATGACCGTTCAACCCATTCGCGTCGGTTTCTGCACTGACCTCTCCGGCCCCTATGAAGGTAGAGGCGGTGAAGAGCTCGGACGCCGAGGCGGTTCCAACGCACCTCTGCAGTACCACGCTTGACAACATGTACGTCCAAGGCGGCCAAATCCGCGCGGACAGCACGATGTTGCACGACATCCACGTGCTGCAGGTGAAGCGACCGGAACAGTCCACCGACGCCTGGGACGTCTACCAGCTCGTGGCGACCGTGCCCGGCTCCGAGGCCTTCCCAGAAAGCTGACGGCGTCCGCCGTTCACGCGGCGAACCCTCCTAGGATTGGTGATCATGAAGTACAATCAACTCGGCAATACCGGCTTATTGGTCTCCCAATTGTGCCTTGGGACGATGACGTTTGGAGACGGGAGCGGTGTCTACGATCACATCGGGCGGGTGGATCAAGCCGCCGCTGACGACCTCGTGAAGGCGAGTCTGAACGCCGGGATCAACTTCTTCGACACGGCGGACATCTATTCCCACGGGCAAAGCGAAGAGCGGCTCGGCGGGTCGCTGCATAACCTCGCCGTGTCCCGCGATGACGTCGTGGTCGCCACCAAGGGCTACATGCGTCTCGCGCCTGGTCGAAACGCGGTGGGCGCCTCGCGCGGCCACATCATGACCGCCGTGGACGCCAGTCTGAGGCGCTTGAAGACGGACTACATCGATCTCTACCAGATCCATCAGAGCGACAGCGTAACCCCGATCGATGAGACCTTGCGCGCGCTCGACGACCTCGTGCGGCAAGGCAAGATCCGCTACATCGGATGCTCCAATTGGCCGGCGTGGAAGGTCGCACTCGCCTTCGGCGCATCGGCGCAGCACGATCGCGTCCGGTTCGAGACGGTCCAGGCCTACTATTCGCTCGCCGGACGCGATCTCGAGCGGGAGATGATCCCGCTCCTTCAGCACGAGCGCGGCGGCCTTTTGGTGTGGAGCCCGCTGGCGGGGGGTCTTCTGTCGGGCAAGTACGACCGTGATCACCAGTCTCCGGAAGGGGCCCGGCGTTCAGGGTTCGATTTCCCTATCGTCGACAAGGCGCGCGCTTGGGACGTGATCGATGTGCTGCGCCCCATCGCCGAGGCGCACGACTGCAGTCCGGCGCGGGTGGCGTTGGCCTGGCTCCTGTCTCGGCCGGCGGTCTCCTCTGTGATCCTGGGCGCGAAGCGCGCCGATCAGCTAACCGACAATTTGGCGGCGGTGGACCTTCAGCTCGACGCCGACGACCTCGACGCTCTCGAGGCGGTGAGCGGGCTGCCACCCGAATACCCGGGTTGGATGGTCGAGACGCAAGGCGCGGACCGGCTCGGTCCCGTCGACCTTTGGAAGGGCGTACGCGGTGTATCAGGCGGCAACTGAGCCCTTCACCTTCGGCGTTGAGCGCGGCGCTTCGCGGGTTCCGATCCTGGCGCTGGTGCTTTTCGCCACCACGCTGGTCGCCGCCGAGGCGACCATCGTGGCCACCGCCATGCCCGCCATCGTTGGTCAGGTAGGCAGCATGACGCTCTACGCGTGGGCGTTCTCTGCCTTTGCACTAACCCAGACCGCGTTGACCGTGGTTTTCGGTAAGTTGGTCGACGTCCTTGGGCGCCGTTTCGTGATCGTCACGGGCGTCCTGGTGTTCGTCGCGGGATCGGCCCTCGCGGGCGTCGCCAACGACATGTTTGTCCTGATCGGAGGCCGTCTCGTCCAAGGCGTCGGCGCGGGCGCGATCCTTCCGGCGACGCTGACGATCGTCGCCGACCTTTACCCGCCGCGGGAACGCGGCCGCGTGCAAGGCTGGCTGGCCAGCGTCTGGGCGATCGCGGCGGTCGGGGGGCCGGTGGCCGGCGCGGGGATCGTGCAGGCGTTTTCATGGCGTTGGATCTTCTGGATCAACCTGCCGCTGGGGCTGGCGACCGCCGCTGGTTTCGTGATCCTGCTGAAACGCGATCAGCCGCGGGCGTCGGCGACGATCGACTACCTGGGCGCGCTGCTCTTCACGCTCGCCATCGCCTGCCTGATGATCGCGCTGACCGTGAGCGTTGCGCCCAGCCCGGGCCGGCTCGCGGCGTTTTCGATCGGAGCCGTGATGTTCCTGGGGCTGTTCATCGCTCAGGAGAGACGGACGCCCCATCCCAACACGCCGGTGGTCGCGGGATTGGCGCTGACGATGGTGATGGTCGGTTGGCCCGTCGGCGCGACGTTCGCCGCAAGGGCCTTTCCGCGCCTCGGTCTACGCCGCCCGCTCCTTGCAGGGGGCGTGCTCGTACCGTTTGGCGCCGTTCTCTTGGTCCTGGTCGGCGAACAGGCCAGCGTCTGGCTCGCCGGCGCCGCGTCGCTGGTCATGGGACTGGGCATGGGTTTGGTGAGCGTCGCGTCGCTGATCCTCGTGCAGGCCAGCGTCGGCGCCGAGCAGCGTGGGGGCGTCACTGCGAGCAATCTCTTTTCGCGGAACTTGGGGGCGACTCTGGGCGCGTCGGTTCTGGGCGCCGTTCAGGCTTCCGCGCTCGGCTCGGCCAAAGGTCCGTCGTACGTTCACACCCTGGCCGCATCGCTGCACCTGACCTTTATCGTCTTGCTCGCGATCGCGTGTTTGAGCCTCGTGTTTGTCCTACTCATTCCGAAGGCGGCCTTTCGGGCGGTCGATCATGCGTGACCGCGGGCGGGGACGCCGGCCTTCGGTGGAGGGCACGGTGCTCGTCGGCAGCGCCGCGGCGACGGCGGTCACGTCGGCGCCGGCTCAGGCGCGGCTTCAGCGACCGCTACGGAGACCCAGCGGTTCGAGGTGTTCACCGGCGCTGGCGGCGTCGGACGTGGACGCGCGAGGAGAAGGCGGCGATCATCGCCGAGAGCTACGCGGGCGTGGAGAGCGTCTGCGCGGTGGCCAACCGGCACGGTCTTCGCCACACTCATCTGTTTACCTTTCGGCATGAGATGCGCCGAGCAGCCGAAGCGGCATAAAGGCCGGGCTGGTCTCCAACGCGTCCAGCACTCTATGCAGCCGCGGCGATACGTCAGGGTCGAGCTCCGCGCCCGATGCTGGCGGGCGGCGCTGGGCCAGCAGGAACACATGCTCGCGCTCGGCCCGGGTCAGTTTCAGAGCGTCCGCGATCCGGTCGAGCGACTCGGCGGACGGTGCTCCGCCGCGGCCCTGTTCGAGCCAGGTGTACCAGATGGGACTGACCTTCGCCCGCTGCGCCACCTCCTCGCGCCGCAGACCCGGTGTGCGTCGGCGCCCCGGATCGTAGCCAAACGCCTGGGGATCGAGACCGGCCCGCCGCCGCTTCAGAAAGGCTCCGAGTACATTGCCGTCGAAGATGGTCATTCATTCGCTTCGCAACACCATGAGGCAGAACTTCTCGTCGCGGTTTCAGTCCACCGTGAGGTGGCCTTTGATCTAGACGTTCAAAGCCGGCTTGAGCTCTTCCTTGCACCACTGACGAAAGTTGGTGGGCGTAGTGCCTTCCGGCGTGCGCGGCTGCGCCGCGTCCACCCCTTCCGCCTTGGCACGCATCATCTCGACGAAGCCCCGGACGAAGGCGTCCGACATGCCCTGGCCGCGCAGTTGCGCCTCGAACACGTCGAACGAGACTTGCTGGTAGCAGACCGACTTGCCCAGCACATCGGACATCGTAGCCGCCATCTCGTTAGGCGAGAGGTCTTCGGGTCCGAGCACGGGCACGGTCCCCTGGCCGCTCCAGGAGCGGTCGGTCAGCAGCCGGGCGGCGGCGGCTGCGATGTCGCGGGTGGCGCACGTCGGCGCCTTCACGTCGCCGTCGATCGGGCCGAAGAACATGCCCTCTTTGCGGATGGGCTGCAGCTGCATCAGCATGTTGTCCATGAACGAGGGCATAGCGAGCGCGCGGTGGGCCGCAGCAACGCCGGCGAGCAGGTCGTCCATGCGCAACGCCACCGTCAGCAGCCCGGCGCTGTCCTGCCACCGTGTGCCCCGGCCCAGCGCGCTCACGTCGACGACATGGCCGACGCGGTGACGCTCGATAGCCGCGCAGGCCGGCTTGGTAAAATCCAGGTAGGCCGCTTCCAGGCTCTGTGCCCTTGGATTGGGCGGCACCAACCAGAACAGTGCATCCGCACCCTCGAACGCACGGTCCACGACGGCGGCGTCGCCGTGTGAGCCTTCCACCACCTCGACCCGGTCACGGACCTCGCGCGGCAGGCGGGAGGCGTCGCGTAAGATCAGGCGCAGCACTTCGTCTGCAGCTAACAAGTCCTGCACGAGCCGGGCGCCGATCTGGCCGGTAGGTGTGGTGACGACGATCATCTGATTTCTCCTATTACTGTCGGTATGAAGCGTGCGCGCGTGCCTGCGGTTCAGGGGCGGCGAATGTGCCCGATGGTCGCCGATTGGCCCTCGGGCTCGCGCGCGTGGTGTCGCTTCGCGGTCGTCCGCGAATCCTCGCATCAGAAGAGACAAGCGCCGGTTGAACGTCGCTTCGAAGTCCGACGGGGCGTCCAGACGCCAGTGCGACGCCAGCATTCGGCAGGCCGTCAGCAGGTCGTCGCTCGTCAGGTCGGATCGCAGCCGACCTTTCGCCTGCGCTGCCGCGAGCGGCGCGGCGAGAGCCTGCGCCATCCGGGTTTGGTTCTTCTCGGCGTCGTAGTCGGCCATGGCGGCCAGCTCGATCAGGAACTTGTCGTAGACCATCATCAGCTCGGTCGTGAGCCGGATGAAGGCGAGCGGATCGCCGTCGGGATCAGCCGCCAGTTGTGCGGTCAGCGCCTCCAGATCGCGCTCAAGCACCGCCTCGTAGATGGCTTGGCGGTGGGGGAAGTTGCGGTGGAGCGTCGCCCGGGTCAGACCCGCCCGCTCGATGCCTTCACCCGCCACCATCGTGTTCGTAGGTCGGCCAAACCGGACGCTGTGGCAGAGCAGGTCACCCATCGCGCGCCGTGGCGTTGCCACCGGCGCTTTGGCGGTGCCGCCGGGATCGAGCCAGGTCCGATGCACGCCCGTGATCGTGCCGTCGAGGTCGGTGACGGCGCCGATCAGCGCGGGCCAGGTGTCGCGAACGTCGGGGGCGTCGTCCCGATCGGGCCGGTAGAAGCAGCGCGGGTGGAACCGCAGCCAGGTGCAATGCCGCAATGCTGTGATCCCGCGACTACGAAGATACGCCTGCGCGAGCGTGCCCCGGATCGGCTTGGCGATCGCCCAGAGCCGTCGTGCAGCCTCGGGCGAGCCGGTCGGCGCGGGCGTGGCGAGATCGTCGCGGCGCTCGGGCTGTGGCAGGCTTAGGAAGCGTCGCGCTTCGTCGAGCGTGTCTCGGAGCGTGGTTAGTCGTTGGCTCGCGGCGATGAGGTCGAGCAGGTCGCCATGCTCGCCTGTCGCAGCATCGGTCCATTTGCCGGCCGCGCCTTCGCCAAAGTCGGGCCGCGCAACCGAACGTAGAGGCTGCGGCCGGACGAGTTCTCGATATCTCCCACGAGCCAGTAACGGCCTTCACGTCGCCCGGCGGGAAGGTAGTGGCGGCAGACCGCCTCGGCGTCACGCGTGAGACGACGGCCGAGTTCAGATGCGGTGTTCGGCATCCTCAATCTCCAGCGCAAAGAAAAGCCCGCCGCGGCCGTCTTCCGCAGGGGCGGCGACGGCTCGGGCAAGCCGAGTTGAAGGGGCATGTTGTGGCGGCGTTATGCGGCGCGAACCGAGGGGGATTCGGCCCGCGCCGCGCCATCAGGATGCGCGAGCGAGATGATCATGCCCATGGCCGATCCGCCGTCAGGAGCCGCCGTTTGCACGCTCGAGGCGGCGTTTCTGGCCCGGGACGACGATGCGGGCTCAATCACGCGCGCAACCGGGTGTCGGTCGAGCACACCGCGCAGGATCGTGGGGCCATTCGCGCCGGTCGGCACGAACAGGCGTAGCCGCCACGAGATGATCTCGGACACGAGCCCGGTCGCCTTCAGCCGGTCGACCATGCCGTCGGTGAACCCGGCCAGCTCCACCCGCTGCACGCCCATGACGAGGGAGCGCCGGGCGGTGAGCCCGTCGGCAAGCTGGAGCATCGCCGCGCGAGCGAGCACCTGACCCCAGGCATCGTCGGGCGACACGGCGGGTGTCTCGGCCCCAAGCGCGTCGGCGACCCAGGCTGGCGACACCAGCCGCCCGATCACCCGCTCACCGTCGTCGGTCTGCAGGCGATAGACCCGGCAGCCGTCCTCGGGCAGCCGCCGCCAGATCGGCAGCAGCAGCCCGGTGACGACATGGAAAGTGTTCTCCACGAACTCGGGCAAGCCGTCCAACTCGGCGGTCCAGGCGGTCGCGAACGCCGCGCGATCGACCTCCTCCCAGTGCGAGCCGAGCATCGCCGCCTCGCTCAGGTTTTTGCGCTCGGTCGGCCGAACCAGCCGCACCCGTCGCTCGACCTCGCCGTCATCCAGCGTGACGCTGGCGGCGCGGACCTGCACGGCGGCATGGCCCGATCGCGCATTGACCAGCAGTCGCGCGCCCGGCTCTTCGGTCCTGTCCAGAGCGTCTGCGAGTGAGAGTGCGTCGGTGCGGTCTCGCCGCGCGACGGTGAACGCCTGCGTCTCGGCGCCCGTGCCCGGGTGCGTGTAGACGCTGCGGCGGTCGACGACCGCCAAGCTCTCGGCCGCGACGGTCTCGACGCCAAGGTCGTAGGTCCCGGCCGCGACCGCAGCCTCGACGCGCGCGGTGAGCAGGCCGTCGAACACCTCGAACAGCAGGTTCTGCAGGTCGATGGTAAGCGCCAGCACCCGGTTGAGGAACTGGGTGATCGGCGGCAGTTCCTCGCGCACCGCGCCGTCGCGGGTGGTCAACGACAGCCCCGTGGCGTGGCAACGCGTGCTGGAGCCGCAAGCCAGCCCGGCCCTGCTGCGAGGGCGCGGCGTCACCGCGCGATCCCTTGCCGCCAGCGGCGTTCTGCATGGCGTGGCTCTCGTCGAAGACGATCACCCCGTCGAAGTCGGTGCCGAGCCAGTCTACGATCTGCTGGACGCGCGAGACACGCTCGTCTCGGGCGTCGGAGCGAAGCGTGGCGTAGGTTGTGAATAGGACGCCTTCCTCCAGCCGGACGGGCGTGCCCTGCCGGAACGGGGACAAGGGCTGGTCAGCAGCCGCTCCTGGCCCAGCGCCGACCAGTCGCGCTGGGCGTCCTCGATCAGGGTGTCGGATTTCGACACCCAGAGCGCGCGACGGCGGCCCTTGAGCTAGTTGTCGAGGATCACGCCCGCGACTTGGCGGCCCTTGCCCGCTCCGGTGCCGTCGCCGAGCATGAACCCGCGCCGGAAGCGGACTGCGCCCTCGGCGTCGTCGGGCGCGGCGGCGACCACGTCGAAGGTCGCGTCGACGGTCCAGGCGCCCGCAAGGACGCCCGCGTGCGCCTCGCCCGCGAGGATCACCGTCTCGAGCTGAGCGTCGGACAGCAGGCCCGTCTCGGCGAGGCTGGCCGTCCGATGCGGCCGGTAGCTCGGCGCGGGCGGGCGGACGCTCGCCATCGCGGCCGACTGCACCAGCGGCGTCGGATGCGGCTTGGCAACCGGCACGCGCAGGGTCTGGAGCGCGAACGGCTCGTAGATGGCTCGGCGTCGGAGCCGCCGCAGGCGTGCTCCATCGCCGCGCGCAGCGTTCGGGCGTCGATCGCCACGCCGCGTGCGAGGTCCGGCAGCATACATTCAGCGGCGATAAGGAGGGCCGAAGCGAGGCGCGGCGCGACCTCGGGTGGGGCATACACGGCCGAAGGGACCGTGGGGATGATATTCAGCATGGCGGAAGATCCACGAGAGCGGAGACGGGGCGAGCCGTCCGGGCGCTCTCTCCAACCCGCCGGCTCACCCCGTCCCGGCCGCCCGCTCCCGCTCAGGCCCGCCATGAAGA
>CAXUIE010000085.1:9513-10962 GCA_964250825.1 uncultured Acidisphaera sp.
CACTAAGGAAGACGGCGAGGTTGTGAAGCCGGCGTTCGCGAAGGCTGTAATCGCGCTCGTCACCAACGGCTGAGGCCCTCCCGGCTAGCCGGGAGGGCCTCGTTGGCCGTCAGTCCCGATGCTCAGCGGCGCGGCTCCACACAAGGCCGTCAGCTCGATCCTGAAGCTGCGCGCGTCGAGGTTGCTGATCCGGTAGAGGCCGTAGCCGCCCGGCGGCCGCAGCCGCACCGCACGCGGGCGTCGGGGATCGATCACCACCTCCAGCCGCGCGTGCGAAGCGCCGTCGGTGAAGGTGAATGGCTCGTCGAACACCAGCGTCGAACCGTTACGCAGGCGCGGCTTCGCCGTGCGGCGGACGGTGGCGGCTCGGCACCGTTCGCGCCAGGCCCGCGAGTACTCGTTCTCGGTCGGGGTGAGGAGGTCGAGGATCGCGGCCGGGCACTCGGCTTCGCAAGGGCGCTCATGGTCTCGTCCATGTCTTTGTAGCCGAAGATGTAGCCTTCGCGATCGCGCGGGTTGTAGCGGACGAGGCAGACGAGCGCGACGACCTCGCGGTCGCGATCCGGCCGCAGCAGCTCGACCGCGGCGTAGTAGGTGTGCATCTTGACCAGCGAGGACTTGAGCACGGTCGCTCGCAGGGTCTCGCGCGCATGGGTGAACTGATCATCGAGATACTGGCGTGGGCCGGAAAACCCGCCCAGCGATTGCATGTAGAGCCATCCCATGACGGGTCTCCTGATATGACGAAGCCCGGCGCGACGGCCGGGCCCTCGGGAGTTGGAAGAAGGTCGGCAGGTCAGATGGGCGCATCGCTCGCCGAGTAAGCCTCGGGGTTCAGCAGCGCGCCGAGCCAGTGCTCGCGGTCGGTCCAGGCCAGGCTCTTGCGCGCGGCAAGGTCGAGCCAGCTGCGCGCCCCCGCCGAAGCCGTCGAGCCGCGGCTTCGAGCAGGTTAGCGCCCAGGTGAAGCCCCAATGGCCGGTGAGGTCGAACGCCTCCGCGCAGGCGAGTGCAAACGCGATGACGTGCTCGGGCTCGCCGTGACCGTCCGAGCTGATCCACAGCGCGCCGGGGTCGCGATCGGGATCGGGTTCCAATTCGAAGCCGAGATCGGCGCCTTCAGCTGCGTCAAGAGCGTCGGCTTGAGCCTGGCGTATCTCTTGGGCGCGGGCCGCGTTGTCGGCGGTGCCTACGTCGAACATGCAACTGAACTGGGTGAAGTAGTCGGCCATGGCTGGTCTCCAGAAACGACGAAGCCCGGCGCAATGGCCGGGCTCGTCGGGTGTGTTGGCGGTGGGAAGGTCAGGCGGCTGTCGCCGCGAACGGGTCGACATCGCGGTGGATCGGCTGCGCGCGCCCCATCCAGGGTTCGGGGCGGATGCAGCGCACCCAGTCGGCTTGGTCCAGCCCGGAGACATAGGTGACACTTTGTTCCTAAGACATGGGTGACCA
>CAXUIE010000086.1:0-2968 GCA_964250825.1 uncultured Acidisphaera sp.
TGAATGCGGGGCTGTTTTAGCCATGCGCGACCACCCCCGCAACTTGGGCGTTGATGGGCCGGTCGTGCTTGCCCTTTGGCCCGGTTTCCACCATTGCTTTTCCATGAGTCACGATCCCCGCCAGCCGGTCGGCGACGGCCCCGTCCACACGCTCGAGCGCTGGTTGACCGGCCCGCGCTTCGCTCGGCTGCCCGCCCGGGGCGCCGCGCAGGCGCCGCCGCTGCTTTCCTTTGAATTCTTTCCGCCCCGCACGGAGGCGCTGGAACAGCAGCTTTGGGCCTGCATCCGCCGGCTCGAGCCGCTCCAGCCCCGTTTCGTGTCGGTCACCTACGGGGCCGGCGGGTCGACCCAAGAGCGGACTCACGCGACCGTGGCGCGCATGGTGCGTGAGACCCGCCTGGTGCCGGCGGCGCACCTGACCTGCGTGGGTGCGCCTCGGGACGAGGTGGACGAGGTGGCGCGGCGCTATTGGGCCGCGGGAGTTCGCCACATCGTGGCCCTGCGGGGCGATGCGCCGCCCGGAAGCGAGTACGCGCCGCACCCGGGCGGTTACCCGTACGCCGCGGATCTCGTGGCGGGTCTGCGGCGGGTCGCTGATTTCGAGGTCTCGGTCGCGGCGCATCCCGAAACGCACCCCGCGGCGCGCAACGCGCAACACGACCTCGACAATCTCAAGCGCAAGCTCGACGCCGGAGCGACGCGCGCGATCACCCAGTATTTTTTTGATCCGAACCTGTTCCTTGACTTTCTCGACCGCTGCCTCGCGGCCGGCATCACGGCGCCGATCGTGCCGGGCATCATGCCGGTCTCGAACTTCGCGCAGATCGTGAAGTTCAGCGCCATGTGCGGCGCCGGCGTGCCGGATTGGCTGGCCCGCATGTTCGAGGGGCTCGACGATGATCCCGAAACACGCCGCATGGTGGCGGCCTTCGTGGCGGCCGAGCAGGTGCGGCTGCTGCAGGCGAGCGGCATCGACGAGTTCCACCTGTATACCCTGAACCGGCCGGATTTGACCTACGCGATCGCGCATGTCCTCGGGGTGCGGCCGCAGGGGCAGAACGGCTGAACGGGTCGCCAACATCGCCGCGCTTTCTCTCCGATGCCCGAATGAACCCCGGACTTGATCCGGGTCGCCCATGAGGACCACCTGAGGACTCAGTCTGAGCGGCGGCACAACGCTGGCGCGCCACGACTCCCACCGCGAGGACGTGGCCGGTGATGAACGAGGCGTCGTCCGAGCACAGGAAACACCGCGCCGATGCCGGACAGCCCGCCGGTGACGATCGCGATCTGGTCTTGGAGCTTCATAGGAACCCCGTGCTGAACCAGGGCACCGCTGCGACCAGCACCAGGCCGGCGAGCACCGCGAGCAGGTAGGGCCAGATGCGCCGCATGGCTGCGTCGGGCGAAACACGGCCGATGGCGCACGCGGAATAGTAGCCGACGCCGAACGGCGGCGCGAACAGCCCGATGCCCATCGCCAGGATCACCACCATGGCGTAGTGCACCTCATGGATGCCCGCCGCCTTGGCGCTCGGGAACAGCAGCGGGCCGAACAGCACGATCGCGGGGATGCCCTCGAGCACGCTGCCCAGCACGACAAAGGTCACCACCGAGACGGCGAGGAACCCGTAGGAGCCGCCCGGCATCGCCGCCATCGAGTGGGCGAGCTGGCGCGAGAAGCCGGACTGCGTCAGCGCCCAAGCCATGCCGGTCGCGGTGCCGATGATGAGCAGGATGGCGCCCGACAGCGCCGCCGTTTCGACCAGCATCGGGAAGATGCGTCGCCAATCGAATTGCCGATAAAGCAAAAGCCCGGCCAGCACGCCGTAGCCGATGCCGATCGTCGATACTTCCGTCGCGGTCGCCACTCCTCCAATCACCGCGGCGCGGATCAGAAACGGCAGCGCGAGCGCGGGCAGCGCCACAAGGAAGCTCCGGGCGATCTCCCGGCCGGACGCGCGGGCGACCCCCGTCAGGTTCTCGCCGGCGCTTCGCGCCCGCGCGATGACCGCGAGCGCCACCGCAAGCACGGCTGCCGGCAGCAAGCCCCCGGTGAACAGCGCCGCGATGGAAACGCCCGTCACCGAGCCGATGGTGATCAGCACCAGGGAGGGAGGGATCGTCTCGCTCATCGCACCCGCCGCGGCGAGCAAGGAGACGAGCTCGCCCTCGTTCGCCCCCCGCCGCTTCATGTCGGGGAACAGCACGGGGGCGACCGCGGCCATATCCGCCGCCTTGGAGCCGGAGATGCCGGAAACCAGGTACATCGCGCCGAGCAGCACGTAGGAGAGGCCGCCCCGGACATGGCCGAGCAAGGCCGCGAGAAAGCCGACCATGGCGCGCGCCATGCCGGTCATCTCGATCAGCAGGCCGAGAAAGACGAACAACGGCACGGCCAGCAGAATCAAGCTGCTCATGCCCTCGTCCATGCGCGAGACGATCACGGTGAGCGGCGTGGCGGTGGTGGTGGCGAGATAGGCCAAGGTCGCCAGTCCGAAGGCGAACCCGATCGGGACCGAGAGCAGCACGCCGGCGCCGAGCAGCCCGACGAAGAACAGCACAAGGTTCCAGTTGCCCATGTTCTTGATGAGCGGCCAGGCCCAGTGCAGGCCGAGGCCGAGGGCTCCGAGCACGACCACGGCGAACAGCACGTCCTTCCAGCCGAGTCTGAGCAGCCGTGCCAGCGCCGTGACGATCATGAGCGCCGCGCCCACGGGGATCGCGGCCGCGCGATAGGTATCGTGCAGATCGAGCGCCGGGGTGTCGATGAACCACTGGTCCTGCGCGTAATCCCACGCCGACGGAAGCAGGAACAGGAGGAACACCGCGACCGCGCCGGCGGCGAGCGCCTCCGCCCGCGCCCGGCCGGCTTGCGTGAAGCCGGCGACGACGGCCGTCAGCCGCATGTGCTCGCCGCGCTGCACGGCGCGCCCGCAGCCCAGCAGTGCGAGCCCGAAAAACACGA
>CAXUIE010000086.1:2978-10791 GCA_964250825.1 uncultured Acidisphaera sp.
GCGGGGGCCAGCCCCCGCGCGCGCGCGCCCCGGACCCCCAACGCCGCCCGCCGCGCGGGGGCGCGGGTCGCGGCGGCAACCGTCACGTCAGCACGCCCACTTCGCCCTCCAGGATGCCCCAGGCCTGCTCGCCGAACCGCTTCTTCCATTCCGTGTAGAAGCCCGCCCGGCGCAGCGTGTCCTGGAAGGCCGGCTTGTCGACCTCGATGAACTCGAGCCCCTTAGCTTTGAGGTCGGTCGCAAGCGAAACGCTGAGCGCCGCGATGTCGGCGCGTTCGTCCAAAGCGGAGCGGTTCAGCTCGCGCCGCGCGATCTCCCGCAAATCGGGCGGGAGCGCCTCGAAGGAACGCTTGTTGGCGAGCATCCAAAAGCCGTCCCACATGTGGCCGGTCATGGAGACGTATTTCTGCACCTCGTACAGCTTGGCGGTCGCGATGAGCGCGAGCGGGTTCTCCTGGCCATCGACGATGCGCGTCTGGAGCGCCGAGTAGACCTCGCTGAAATTGATGGAAGCGGGGGCGGCGCCGAACGCTTGGAACATGCTGGTCCAGAGCGGCGAAACCGGCACCCGGATCTTGAAGCCCTTGAGGTCGTCGGGCGTGCGGATCGGCTTGGTTGAACTGGTGATCTCCCGGTACCCGTTGTCCCAGATCTTCTCCATCGCGACGAGGCCGCGCTTGCTGATCTCGCCCCGCACGTAGGGGCGGAGGGCGCCGTCCATGGCCTTCCACACGGCGGCGTAATCGGGAAACGAGAAGCCGATGCCGTTGATGGCGGCCGGCGGCACGAGGGTCGAGAGGATGAGGCCCGACAAGGTGAAGAAGTCGAGCGCCCCCGAGCGCAGCTGGGACAGCATGTCCGTGTCCGAGCCCAGCTGGTTGTTGGGGAATAGCTGGATTTCGAGCCGCCCGCCGGAGGCTTCCTTGATCCTGCTGGCGGCTTCCGTTTGCCGGATGGTTTGCGGGTGGCTGAGCGGCGCGTCGTTGGCCAGCTTGAGGCTGAACTCCGCCGCGCCCGCCGGTCGCGTGTTGACGGCGAACAGCGGCAAGGCCGCGGAGCCGGCCAGGATGGCGCGGCGGCTCAAGAGTTCCATGACGTTCCCCGGCAAGTCTTCGACTCGGAACTTGCTAGCAGATCGGACCGCCCGTCAGCCAGGGGTCGTCAGGCCTGCTGCCATTGAACCTTCACGGAACTGCAATATTACCGACGCGGCCGGTGGTTAGGTTGCGCGGTGGGAATAGGCGGAACAAAAATCGCCTCGTCACGGCGCGGTCGCGCCCAGCTCAAGCCAGGAGGATGCATGAGGCTTCCAACCGCGGGGCTGGCGGCGCTGCTCGCCGGCTTCGGCGCCACGGCGCACGCCCAACAGCAGATCACCGGCGCGGGTGCCACGTTCCCGGCGCCGGTGTACACGAAATGGGGCGAGGCGGCGAAAGCCGCGATCGGCATACAACTGAATTATCAGGCGATCGGCTCGGGCGGCGGGCAGAACCAGATCCTGAACCGGACGGTGGATTTCGGCGCGTCCGACGCGCCGATGGACCCGGCGAAGTTGCGGAGCGGCAACCTGCTGCAGTTCCCGACGGTGATGGGCGCCGTTGTTCCGATTGTAAACATCCCCGGGGTGGAGATAGATAAGCTGCGATTGACCGGCGGCCTGCTCGCCGACATCTACCTTGGCAAGATCACGAAGTGGAACGACGCCGCGATCGTCAAGCTGAACCCGGGCGTGACGCTGCCGAACCTGGCGATCGCGCCGGTTTATCGCGCGGACGGGGCGGGGACGAGCTTCGTTTACACGTCCTACCTGTCCGAGGTCAGCCCGGAGTGGAAGGACCAGGTTGGCGCCGCGACCTCGGTTTCCTGGCCGGCCGGCTCGGGCGCCAAGGGCAATGACGGGGTCGCCGCGACCGTTCACAACACGCGGGGCGGGATCGGCTATGTCGAGAACGCCTATGCCACGGAGAACAAGCTCGTCACCACGCAGTTGCAGAACAAGGCGGGGGCGTTCGTGGCTCCGTCCGCGAAAAGCTTCATGGCGGCGGCGAGTTCGGGTGATTGGTCGAAGGCGCAGAATTTTGCCGTGAGCCTGATCAACCTGCCGGGCCCCGATGCCTGGCCGATCGTGTCTCCCACGTTCATCGAGTTGCCGAAGAACCCGACGGACGCGGCGCGCAGCGCCAATGTCGTGAAGTTCCTCGATTGGGCGTACAAGAACGGCGGCCCGGTCGCCCAGCAGCTGGAGTACATCCCTCTGCCGGAGGCGGTGCAGGAGGCGGTGCGCGCGAGCTGGAGGGCTCAGGTGAAAGGGCCGGACGGCAAGGCGATCTACTGATGTCGGCCGGCCGGATGGCTGCATGAGCGAAGCGGTTGTCTCCCGGCGCAAGGCGCGGGCTCGCGCCGGGTCCGCCCTCGGCGACATGGTGTTCGCGGGCCTCACACGGGCGGCCGGGGTGCTGGTGCTCGTGCTGCTTGGCGCGATCATCGTCGAATTATTCCTTGGCGGCTTGCCGGCGTTTCGCGCCTTCGGCCTCGGCTTCCTCCGTTCGGCGGTCTGGAATCCCGTCACCGAGAAATACGGCGCCGCGGTTCCGGTATATGGCACGATCATCACCTCCGTGCTGGCGCTCATCATGGCGGTGCCGCTTTCGTTCGGCATCGCTTTCTATCTGACCGAATTGGCGCCCCGGTGGGTGCGACGCCCGGTGGGGACCGCCATCGAGCTGCTGGCCGCGGTGCCCTCCATCATCTACGGGATGTGGGGCTTCTTCATGATCGTCCCGCTCATGGCGCGATACGTCCAGCCGTGGATCATCGACACGGTGGGCGACGTGCCGGTGATCGGCGACCTGTTCCAAGGGCCGCCTTTCGGCACCGGCATCTTCACCGCCGCCCTGATCCTCGCCATCATGATCATCCCGTTCATCGCGGCGACGATGCGGGACGTGTTCCTCGCCGTGCCGGCGGTGTTCAAGGAATCCGCCTACGGCGTCGGGTGCACGACGTGGGAAGTGGTCCGCTCCGTCGTGCTGCCGTACACCCGAACGTCCGTCGTCGGCGGGATCATGCTCGGGCTCGGCCGGGCGCTCGGCGAAACGATGGCCGTGACATTCGTGATCGGCAACACCAACCGGATCAGCCCCAGCCTGTTCGGACCCGGCAACACGATCGCCTCGCTGGTGGCGCTCGAATTCCCCGAAAGCGAGACCGGCAGCCTCAAGCTCGCCTCGTTGCTGGCGCTCGGCTTCATCCTGTTCGTCATCTCCTTCCTGGTTCTGGCGATCTCGCGGCTGCTGCTGCGGCCGGGGCTGCGCGCGTGAGGACGCCATGAGCGCGAGCGCGGTTTCAGCCCCGTCGCCCGGGCCCGCCAAGGACGCGGGCGTCGCCCGCAGGCTCGGACGCCGCCGCCACGCCACCAATCTATTCGTGGAAGCGTTGTGCGTGGCGGCGACCGTGGTCGCGCTGTTGTTCCTGGCCACCATCCTGGCAACCTTGTTCTGGCTCGGCTTCGGCGGGCTCTCGTGGCGCGTGTTCACGCGGATCACCTTGCCGCCGGGCTCGCATGGCGGGCTGCTCAACGCCATCATCGGCAGCGTGATCCAGACCGCGATCGGCACCCTGATCGGCACGCCGGTCGGGCTGCTGGTCGGAACCTACCTCGCCGAATACTCGCACGGCTCGGCGCTCGGCAACGCGGTGCGCTTCGTTTCGGACGTGCTGCTGTCGGCGCCGTCCATCCTTATCGGCCTGTTCGTCTACACCATCCTTGTCGTGCCGTTCGGCGGGTTTTCCGGCATCGCCGGCTGCGTCGCGCTCGCCGTGCTCGTCATTCCGATCGTGGTGCGAACCACGGAGGACATGCTGCGCCTGATTCCCGTTTCGCTGCGGGAGGCGACGGTGGCGCTCGGCGCGCCCAAGTGGAAGATGATCGTGCGCGTCTGCTATCGCGCGGCCCGCGACGGCATCGTGACCGGCGTCCTGCTCGCCATCGCGCGGGTCGCCGGCGAAACGGCGCCGCTGCTGTTCACCAGCCTAGGCAACCTCAACTGGTCCGTCGGTCTCGGACGGCCGATGGCGAGCCTTCCCGTGACGATCTATCAATACGCCGGGTCGGCGTTCGAGGATTGGGTGCAACTGGCCTGGGTCGGGGCGCTCCTGATCACCGCGGGGGTTCTGGCCATCAACATCATCGCGCGCGGTCTGCTCGCGGGGCGCAGGAGCTGACATGGCCATGAGCACGGCTCAAGGCGAGATCGAGCGCCGCGCTCCGAGCGGCGTGCGCTTGCACGTGGAGCCGCGACTGAACCCCGCCCGCCTGTCCATCCGCAACCTGGATTTTTTCTACGGCGGCAACCGCGCGCTGAAGGGCATCAATCTCGACTTCCCCGACCGTCAGGTCACCGGGCTGATCGGCCCTTCCGGTTGCGGCAAGTCGACCCTGCTTCGGGTGCTGAACCGGATGTACGACCTGTACCCGGGCCAGCGCGCGACGGGCGAAGTGCTGATGGAAGGCCATAACATCCTCGCAACCGGCGTCGACCTCAACGAGCTGCGCTCGCGCGTCGGCATGGTGTTCCAGACGCCGACCCCGTTTCCGATGTCGATCCACGACAACATCGCCTTTGGGGTGAAGCTGCACGAGAGATTGTCGAAGGCGGCGATGGACGAGCGGGTGGAATGGTCGCTCACCCGCGCGGCCCTTTGGGGCGAGGTGAAGGACCGGCTCAACACGTCCGCGACGGGCTTGTCCGGCGGGCAGCAGCAGCGGCTCTGCATCGCGCGGACCATCGCGGTGCGTCCCGACGTGATCCTGCTCGACGAGCCGACCAGCGCGCTCGACCCGATCAGCACGCTCAAGATCGAGGAGCTGATCGACGAGTTGAAGCATGACTTCACCATCGCGATCGTGACGCACAACATGCAGCAAGCCGGGCGCTGCGCCGATCAGGTGGCCTTCTTCTATCTCGGCGAGCTCATCGAGGTGAACACCGCGACGCAGATGTTCACCGCACCTCGCGAGAAGCGGACGCAGGAATACATCACCGGCCGGTTCGGCTGATACGGAGGAAGGCGCGCATGTCGGGACCGGCCGAGCGCATCGTGAAAAGCTACGAGCAGGAATTGAAGCGCCTCGGCGATCTCATCACCGAGATGGGCGGCGTGGTCGAGAACCAGGTGGCGATGGCGGCGGAGGCGATCATGACGCACGACGCCGCCGCCGCCACGCGCGTGCTGGAGGAGGATCCGCACGCGGACGCGCTGGAGCGGGAAGTCGAGCAGTTCGTCATCCGCCTGCTCGCCTTGCGCCAGCCGCTCGCGGGCGACCTGCGCCAGATCGTGGCCGCGCTCAAGATCACCGGCGACCTCGAGCGCATCGGCGACTACGCCGCGAACGTCGCCAAGCGGAGCATCGTGCTCGGTCAGTACGGATTGCCGTTCACGTTGACGGGTCTGGCGCACATGGCGCGGCTCGTGCAGGAGAACCTCAAGATGGTGGTCGACGCGGCGGGGGAGGGCGACGCGGAGAAGTCGCTGGAGGTTTGGCGCTCCGATCAGGCGATCGACGATTTGTACAACACGATCTTTCGCGAGCTGATCACCTACATGATGGAGGATCCGCGCAGCATCACGCCCTGCACGCACCTGTTGTTCATCGCCAAGAACCTCGAGCGGATCGGCGATCACGCGACCAACATCGCCGAAACGATCTACTACGCCGTCAAGGGCGAGAACCTGCCGGAAACGCGGCCGAAGGGCGACATGTCCTCCTACGCCGTCGTGCGTCCCGGAGGTTGATCGTGTCGCTTCTGGAACAGGGGAGAAGCCGGATGGCGGACGTGATGTCCAATCTGTCGAAGCCGCTCGTGCTCGTAGTGGAGGACGAGGCGGCGCTGGCGACGATGCTCCGCTATAACCTCGAAAAGCAGGGCTTCCGCGTCGAGGAAGCGGTGGACGGGCAGGAGGCGCTGACCCGGATCGCCGAGGCGCAGCCCGACCTCGTGCTGCTCGACTGGATGCTGCCGTTGATGTCGGGGATCGAGGTTTGCCGCCAGATCCGCCGCCGCCCGGCCACGCGCGACCTGCCCGTCATCATGGTGACGGCGCGCACGGAGGACGGCGACGCGGTGCGTGGGCTCAACACCGGGGCGGACGACTACATCACCAAGCCGTTCAGCATGGAGGCGCTGCTCGCGCGCATGCGCGCCCTGCTGCGCCGCTCCAACGCGGTGCCGTCCAAGGGCCAGCTCACGTTCCACGACATCAGCATGGACCTCGCCGCCCACCGGGTGCAGCGCAACGGCCGCCCCATCCATCTTGGGCCGACCGAGTTCCGGCTGCTCGAGTTCCTGATGCAGCACCCGCGCCGGGTATTCTCGCGCGAGGAGCTGCTGGACGCGGTTTGGGGGCCGGACATCCACGTCGAGCCGCGCACGGTGGATGTGCACATCCGCCGGCTGCGCAAGTCGGTAAACGCGGCGGACGAGCTCGACCTGGTCCGCACCGTTCGCGCCGCGGGGTATTCGCTGGACACCGAGCCGGTCTGACAATGGCTGGCGGGGGTAGTGCCCCGGTTTGAAGGGCATTTCGGCTCACCAGCTGCATCGCACCATCAAAGTCACCTACAAGACAGCGTGGTTTATGGCGCATCGCATCCGTGAGGCGATGGCCGATCCGAACGCCGCTCCGATTGGTGGTGAGGGCAAGATCGTGGAGGCCGACGAAACCTACTACGGCAAGCAAGAGACGCCGCAGCCGCTATCCCGTGGGCGCATCGCCAAGCCGACCAAGAGAGGCCGTAGCGGCCCCGCTGGCAAGCGCCCGATCGTCGCTCTAGTCGAGCGCGGGGGCGAGGCTCGCGCCCGCTACGTGCCGCGCGCAACGGCCGATAACGTCCGCGAAATCCTGGTCCGCAATGCGGATCGTAGGAGCCGCCTACATACCGACGAAAGCAATCTGTATCCCGTAGTGGGAACCGAGTTCGCCAAGCACGAGACGGTCAAGCACTCGGCCAAGGAGTATGTTCGCGATGACGTTCATACCAACTCGGTGGAGGGTTTCTTCGGCGTGTTCAAGCGCGGGATGCGCGGCATCTATCAGCACTGCGGCGAGCAACACCTAGATCGCTACCTGAACGAGTTTGCCTTCCGTCACAATAACCGCTCGAAGCTCGGGATCGGTGACACGGAGCGTGCTGCCGTCGCCCTACGCGGCGCGGAAGGGAAGCGCCTCACCTATCGGCGGATTGGTCAAGCCTAAAACGCCTAGGCAGAAGGCCCACGCCTTCCTACGCTGGCGTGAGGGGGGACGAGACAAATGACGGATGAGCGTATCCTCTACCTCAGTGCTGATGGTCTCAGTTTCGGGATTAGCCCCCACGGGAACGTCGGCGTTTTACTCGACTTTTCGAGGTCGGACACGGGCCTTGCTCCTGGGATTCGCTGGGCGATTGAGTTGACTCCAGACGAAGCCAGGACTGTGGCACGAACTCTCCTTCGTAAGGCTGACGAGGCTGAAGCGCGATCACGTCCAAGTTAGCCGTAGCTGGTTTGCGACGGGGCGTCGTCAGCATCCGCCGCAACGCCTCGGTTGCCCGGCGCTCAGCCTCTTCACGAGTAGGCTGATTTTCGTCATCCTAAATCATGAAAATACCTCGACCCACACCGAAGGAACTTGTGAGGGAATCTGCTCACGCCCTAGACACTTTACCAGTGTCGCTTCTTCGGTGGATCGGGAGGATTATCGTCTCTTACGCCAAGATGGAGTATGTTCTCACACAGATAGAGACCTTTGCACAACGCGGCCATTGGGGCGG
>CAXUIE010000087.1:0-10771 GCA_964250825.1 uncultured Acidisphaera sp.
CGCTGCCTCGGCAGGACCACCAATCCAGCCGGGAGGAATCCGATGAAGGTCGGCGAGGCGATCGCGGAGATCATGAAACGCGAGGGGATCGAGATCCTCTGCGGCTACCCCGTAAACCACCTGATCGAGTTTGCCGCGAAAGCCGATATCCGTCCGGTGATGGTGCGCCAGGAGCGCATCGGCGTGCACATGGCGGACGCCATCTCGCGCGTGACCTCCGGACGCAAAGTCGGGGCGTTCTGCATGCAGCACGGGCCGGGCACCGAGAACGCGTATGGCGGGGTGGCCCAATCGTTTAGCGAATCAATCCCGCTGCTGGTGATCCCGCAAGGCTATCCGCGCCGCATCTCGCACATCGATCCGAACTACAGCGCAGTGCGGGAGATGCGCGCCATCGCTCGCTCGGCCGAGCCGGTGATCGTGCCCGCCGAAATCTCCAACATCATGCGCCGCGCGTTCAGCAAGCTGCGCAACGGCCGTAGCGGGCCCTGCATCGTCGAGGTGCCGACCGACGTGTGGAACGAGGAGATCGGCGATCTCGACTACACGCCGGTGGTGCACGCCCGCTCGACCCCCGACCCGCGCGACGTGCGCCGCGCGGCCGAACTGATCCTCGGCGCCAAGCGCCCCGTCATCTATGCCGGCACCGGCGTGCAGTGGGCCGAGGCATGGCCGCAGCTTCGCCAGTTCGCCGAACTGCTCGGCGCGCCCGTCACCACCAGCCTCGGCGGCAAGAGCTCGTTTCCGGAAAACCACGAGCTCTCGCTCGGCTCCGGCGGCAACGCGGTGCCCAAGCCGGTGCACCACTTCATCCAGAACGCGGACCTCATCATCGGCATCGGCTGCTCGTTCACCGAAACCAACTTCGGCATCAAGTTTCCCCGTGGGAAAAAGGTGATCCAGGCCACCGTCGACCCGGGCCATCTCGACAAGGACCTGCCGATCACCGTCGGCCTGCTCGGCGACGCGGCGCTGACCCTCGAGGCGCTGATCGGCGAGCTCGGCCAATCGATCAAGTCGCCCCGGGACCGGACGGAGATTGTGCGCGAGATCACCGAGGTGCGCGAGGCCTGGATGGCGGAGTGGCGGCCGCTGCTCAATCACGACGAGGCGCCGCTCAACCCGTATCGGGTAATCTGGGAGCTGATGCACACGGTCGATCCGGCCAACACGATCATCACCCATGACGCGGGCAGCCCGCGTGACCAGATCTCGCCGTTCTGGGTCTCGACCGAGCCGCTGTCCTACATTGGCTGGGGCAAGACCACGCAACTCGGCATGGGGCTCGGGCTCGCCATGGGCGCCAAGCTCGCCAAGCCGGACAAGCTCTGCATCAACCTGTGGGGCGACGCCGCGATCGGCTTCACCGGCATGGATTTCGAAACCTGCGTGCGCGAGCGCATCCCCATCCTGTCCATCCTGCTGAACAACTTCTCTATGGCGATCGAGCTCAAGGTGATGCCGGTCTCGACCGAGAAGTATCGCTCAACCGACATCTCCGGCGACTACGCGGCCATGGCGCGCGCGTTCGGCGGTTATGGCGAGCGCGTAACCGAACCCGGCCAAATCAAGGCGGCGATCCAGCGGGGCATCGAGCAAACACGATCCGGCACGCCGGCCCTGCTCGAATTCATCACGTCCAAGGAAACCCGGGTCTCGAAGTTCTGACAGGCCGTAAAAGCCTGAATGACTCAAAGGTGCGACGAACGGAGGGAGATCACGGCACCTAATGGCGACCGCCACGCCGGCCTCGAGAACACCGCGCGTGGCTCGTCCTCGACCGTCCTGCTTTGAATCACGTGCCAGGCCCTGGGAGAAACGCATGAAAATCGCCAAGGTGGAAACGCTGCGGGCGGACGCCGGCTGGCGGCTGTTCTCCTTCTGCAAGATCACCACCGATGACGGCCTCGTCGGCTGGTCCGAATACAACGAAAGCTTTGGCAGCGCTGGGCTTTCGGGCGTCATCGAGGCGCTGAGCGCCTTCCTGATCGGCAAGGATCCGTTGCCGTACGAACACCGCGTCGCCGAGCTCCTGGTGCGCACACGCCAATCGCGCGGCGGGATCAACAACCAGGCGATCGCGGCGATCGAGAACGCGCTGCTCGACATCAAGGGCAAGGCGCTCGGCGTTCCGGTCTACGCGCTATTCGGCGGCCCGGTCCGGGAGCGCATCCCGCTCTACTGGTCGCACACCGCCACCTACCGCGTGCGCAACGCCGCCCTGATGGGCGTGCCGCCGCTGCGCACCCACGACGAGCTTGCGCGTCACGGCGAGGAGATCCGCCGCCGCGGTTTCAGGGCGCTCAAGACCAACATCCTGCCGTTCGATGGCGAGAAGCTGGTGAGCTTCGTGCCGGGCTTCGCCTACACGGAAGGCTGGCCGGAGCTCAACTGGGACCACCGGATCGTGCGGGCGGCGGTGGACGGGCTCCGGGCGCTGCGGGAGGGAGCCGGCCCGGACATGGGCTTGATGCTCGACGTAAACTTCAACTTCAAGACGGAAGGGTTCAAGCGCATCGCGGACGCGGTGGCGCCGTTCGCGCTCAACTGGCTGGAGATCGACACGCACGACCCCGTCTCGCTGGCGCTTATTCGGCAGAGCGCGCCATGCCCCATCGCGTCCTGCGAGACGTTGCACGGCCGGCGCGAGTTCAGGCCGTTCTTCGAGCGCTACGCGATGGACGTGCCGATCATCGACGTGATCTGGAACGGCCTCGCCGAATCGGTGAAGATCGCGTCGATGGCGGACGCCTACGAGATGAACGTGGCCCCGCACAATTTCTACGGCCACATGTCGAGCATCATCAGCGCGCATTTCTGCGCGGTCGTGCCGAATTTCCGCATCATGGAGATCGACGTCGACAGCGTGGCCTGGCGGGACGAGTTCTACACCGAGCCGCCGGTCATCGAGGACGGCGAACTCGTGTTGCCGACCAAGCCGGGCTGGGGAATCGACGTCAACGAGCGCGGCGTGCGCGCGCGTCCGCCGAAGGCCTAGCCCTCACCCCGGCTCTCTCCCGCAAGCGGGAAAGGAAGAAATGAAGCTCTCGCCCTAGGGGGAGGGGGGTTGGGTGAGGGAACCGCTTAAAGGAGGAGCCAAATGGCCAAGTTCAAGATCATCACGCCCAAGGGCGCCAGCTTCACCGTCGCCGGCGGCGGCTACGAGTACGAGATGGAGCCGTTGCAGACCACGGGCCTGGACGCCGAGATTGTCGAGGGGCCGACCGACGAGGACGGGTTCATCGCCGCCGCCCGCGATGCCGACGCCCTCTACGCCAAGGGCATCCCGATCACCAAGAAGATCATCGACGGGCTGGAGCGCTGCAAGGTCATCGCCCTCGGCAGCGTCGGCGTGGATCAGGTTGACGTGGCGGCGGCGACCGCGCGCGGCATCCCGGTGACGAACTGCCCGGACACCTTCATCGAGGAAGTCGCCGACCACGCGATGGCGCTGCTCCTGGCGAGCTTCCGCCGGGTGATCGAGCAGGATCGCATGGTGCGCGAGGGCCGCTGGAGCGAAGGACGCCCGGCGCTGCTCAAGATCCCTCGCCTGATGGGGCAAACGCTCGGCTTCATCGCGTTCGGCAACGTGGCACGCGCGGTGGCGCGGAGAGCCCAGCCGTTCGGCCTGCGCATGATTGCGTTTGATCCTTTCATCGAGGAGCTGGTGATGCCGGACTACGACGTGGTTCCGGCGACGCTCGATGAGGTGCTGTCGCAATCCGACTTCGTCTCGATCCATGCTCCCGCCACCCCGGAGGCGCAGGGAATGCTCAAAGAGAAGCATTTCCGGCTGATGAAGAAGAGCGCGATCTTCATCAACGTCGGCCGCGGCCCGACGGTTGAGGAGACGGCGCTCATCAAGGCCCTGCAGGAAGGCTGGATCGCCCATGCCGGCCTTGACGTGCTCGAAAAGGAGCCGCCCGGGCACAACAACCCGCTGCTCACCATGAGCAACGTCACGTTGAGCGCGCACAACGCGTCTGCCTCGGCGCGCTTCGATCCGGCGCGCAAGCGGCGCGTCGGCGATAACCTCGCCCTGGTGCTCAGCGGGCGCTGGCCCGTCAGTTGCGTCAATCCGGCTGTGCTGACGAACTCCGAACTCCGCCGGTGGCAGCCGGTCTCCATGCGGCGCGGCCCGAACAGCTAACACAACGGAGAGAACCATGTTCGATACCGCCGCAATCGACCGCGTTCTCGCGGCCGCCGCCCAGGGGGGCGAGGTGGCGGGGGTGGTGGCCGCCGCCGGCAACGCGAGCGGCGTCACCTACGAGGGCGCGTTCGGCCGCCGCGCGATCGACAAGCCGGACGCTATGACCACCGACTCGGTGTTCTGGATCGCCTCCATGACCAAGGCGATCGTCTCGGCCGCCGCCATGCAGATGGTGGAGCAGGGCAAGGTAGGGCTGGAGCAGGACCTCGGCGCGATCCTGCCCGAGCTTGCGAACCGGCAGGTGCTTGAAGGGTGGGAGGGACCCGGCAAGCCGCGACTGCGCCCGGCGCGCACGCCGATCACCTTGCGTCATCTGCTCACCCACACCGCCGGCTTCAGCTACGACATGTGGAACGCTGACATCGC
This sequence comes from uncultured Acidisphaera sp., assembly GCA_964250825.1. Lineage (GTDB taxonomy): Bacteria > Pseudomonadota > Alphaproteobacteria > Acetobacterales > Acetobacteraceae > CAVWQV01. The sequence continues at coordinate 4,580 of CAXUIE010000087.1, forward strand.
GCGATATATGGAAGAAATGGGTATTCCCGGCATTATCACCTGCGAGGACAAGGCGCTCACGACTCCCCTGATCGCCGAGCCGGGCACGCGGTGGGAGTACGGCATCAACATCGATTTTGCCGGCAAGCTGGTCGAAGCACTGACCGGAAAGAAACTGGACGCGTATCTGCGCGCGAACATCTTCGAGCCGCTCGGCATGAGCGAGACCGGTTTCCGCATCCGACCGGATCAGCGGGGCCGCCTGGTCGCCATGCACGCCCGCTTGCCCGATGGCTTGGCCCCGATCCCGTTCGAGATCCCGCAGGAGCCGGAGTTCCACATGGGCGGCGGCGGCCTTTATTCGATAGCGCGCGATTACCTTGCGTTCTGCCGCATGATCCTCAACCGGGGGAGCCTTAACGAGGCCCGGGTGCTCCGCCCCGAAACCGTCGATCTCATGGGCCGCAACCACATGGGCGACATCAGCGTCACAGAACTCGTCACCGTCCAGGCCCCTTCAACCAACAACGCCGAGTTCTTCCCCGGCATGGTGAAGAAATGGGGGCTCGGCTTCATGATCAACACCGAAGCGGTGCCGAGCCGCCGCAGCGCGCACAGCCTCACCTGGGCGGGTCTGGGCAACACGTATTTCTGGATCGATCCGGCGCAGGACGTGGCGGGCGTGATCCTGACGCAGAGCCTGCCGTTCGCCGACCCCGCCGTGCTGCGGCTTTACGATGAGTTCGAGACGGAAGTGTATCGCGCGACAAGGATCAGCATGGCGGCCTAGGCCGGGAACCCTGGCGTCGTCGGCCGTGTTCCCGCCTGCGGAGGGCTCGCGCATGAAACACCAATTACAGGACCCGACAACACCGCCGGCGCCCCGCCCCCGCCCCCCCCGGCCCCCCGGCCCGGCCCCGCGGGGGCGGGACCCCGATGAGCCGATGCCGATCGAGGAGCCGCCGTCGCCCATACCAGTCCCCCCGGATCCCGGGCCGCCGCCGATCCAAGTCTGATGGACGGGGCATTGGTCGCAGGCCACACTGCTTCCGGCATAGATCGGGACGGACGAGCATGACGGAACGTTCGGCAATCGTGACCGGCGCGGGGAGCGGCGTGGGGCGCGCGGCGGCGCTGGCGTTGCTCGACGATGGCTATGCGGTCGCCCTCGCGGGCCGGCGCAAGCCCGCGCTGGAGGAGACGGCGTCACTGGCGAAGGCTGGGCGCGCGCTGGTCGTGCCCACGGACGTGACGAGCCCCGAGTCCGTCGCCGCGCTGTTCGCGGCCGTGCGCGACGGGTTCGGCCGGCTCGACGTGCTGTTCAACAACGCCGGCGGCAACGTGCCCTCCACCAACTTCGGCGACTTCACCTGGGAGCAGTGGACCCACGTGGTCGCCGTCAACCTTAACGGCATGTTCCTCTGCGCCAACGCCGCGTTCCGGATGATGCGGGAGCAATCGCCGCGGGGCGGCCGCATCATCAACAACGGCTCCATCAGCGCGCATGTGCCGCGGCCCGGCTCGGCCGCCTACACCTCCACCAAGCACGCCGTCACCGGGCTCACCAAGTCGATCTCGCTGGACGGAAGGGCGTTCGACATCCAGTGCGGCCAGATCGATATCGGCAACGCGGCGACCCCGATGACGGAGCGCATGACGAACGGCGTGCCGCAGCCGAACGGCACCGTGATGGTGGAGCCGCGCATGAACGTGGCAAGTGTAGCGCGCTCGGTGCTGCTGATGGCGAACCTGCCGCGCGACGCGAACGTCCAATTCCTGATGGTGGCCGCCGACAAGATGCCGTTCGCGGGGCGCGGCTAGAGCCTAGCCGTTTGCAGCGCCCATGCGGGCCCGCAAGGAGCGCAAATCCGGCACTTCCAGGTCCGGCCTTTCGGAGAGCGGCCGAGCGGAGCGTCCGTGCCGGCGGACCCAGACCGTCGCGCAGCCGAGTTGCCGGGCGGTCGGGATCTCGGTGACGCCCTCGGCGATGTGCGCGACGCAAGGCGGCTCCGCCGCGAGACGACGAAGCGCTTCCTCGAAAATGGCCGCCTTGCTTTGTAGGGCCGAAACGACGGCTTGCGGAGCGGTCTTTCGAGTTCCTGGAACGTCGTGATGATGTCGTCGTCCGAAAGCATGACGCCGTGCCGCGCCAGCAGGGGCCGCAAGACTTCGATTGTGCCTGACTCCCAATCGATCAGGGTGCCGTAGCAGTTGAACGTCAGGGTGGTCAGGGGGGCGGGGTCGAAAGCGGGCATGTTGGGACACTTTCACGAAGAAGTTTTTCCCACGCACCGGAACGCAAGATCACCCGCGCGCGAGCAACGCCTCGGCCAACAGCGGCAGGTCGTCGGCCCAGCATTTGGGCGGTGTGAAACGGCGCGCGCCGGCCGACGGGAGCGGCCGACAGGATAGCAGGAGGCGGAATGCTTGTTCGGGCAGCGCGGCCCGGCCCTCCGTCGCGCCCACCAATGCGCCGGCCGCCGCACTCACGCCGTGCAACTCCGTGATTTCAGCGCCACCGGCAAACAGCGCGAATCCCTGCCGCAATTCGTCCGGCAATTCATCGCTTCCGGGGCCTTGCCCGATGCGCAGCATGTCCTCGCGCGTTCCCCCCGCGACGCCCCGGGCGATGGCGGAAAGGAACGGGCCGACGCTCGGGTCCGGCGTCCGCTCGCCCGCGATGCCGAGCGGCGTAAAAGCCGCCGAGTGCATGCCCTCCGTGCTTTCCGCGCGACCAGCGATCAGATCGCGAGCGAGCAGGATCGCCCGCTCGGTGATCGGGCCAGGCTGGCCGGGCAGATCGTCGGCAGCCGATCCCTCGCCGATGGCGAGCCCGGCCAAGCAGCCGAGCGCGCGGTCGAGCCCGTGATCCGATCGGGGCCAACGGAGGGTAATCCGCTCGGCTAGCGGCTGCTCGGGGGTGCGGCCGAGCGACCAGTCATGGCAGAGAAGCGCCCGCACGGCGGCTGGCGAACCGGCAAAGCACTTGTCCATGCCGCCCGCACCGTTCGGCCCATACACCGGCTCCCGGCCGGCGCCATCGACGAACACGCAGCCCGCGCCCCGCAGCAGGGCGTGGCCCGCCGCGTAGTCGTACGCCGCGAGCTTGGATTGCCGCGAAGCCGTGGCGACCGCGTCGCCGGCCGCGACCCGCGCCAACCGATAGGCGACGCTATTGCACGAGATGAACCGGGCGGGCGCCACGCGCCGGACGTTCGTCTCCGGGCGAGCATAGGAGCGATACGCAAGCAGCACGACTTCCTGCGGACCAAGCCGGCCGTCGCCGGAGCGGGGCCGGACCGGCGCGCCGTTCCGGATCAAATGGTCCATGCCCTCGGCCCAGCCGATCAGATCCGAGCCGCGATCCGGGCTCAGCGGAGCATGCACGACGCCGAGCACCGGCAAGCCGCCGCGAAGCAAGGCGACCGACACGGAAGAGCCGCGGGCGCCGCGCAGGAACTCCGACGTGCCGTCGTGCGGGTCGACGAGCCACACGAGCGAGGGATCGCCGTCGAGCACCGGCGGCAGCTCCTCGCCGACGAATTGGGCGCGCGGCAGCACTGCGCGGAACTGGTCCCGCAGAAACGCCTCCACTTCCTCGTCGACGGGCGCCTTCTGGTCCGCGCCGCGCGGACCGTCCGGACGCAGGAACTCGGCGCGCACCATCTCGCCCGCCGCCAGGACCGGCGGAATGACCCGCTCCAGGATGCCAGGGAGATCCACCGTCACGTTCTCAGCACATCCAACGTCAGTTCTTTCCCGCGTAGCTTTTCGCCATGCCTTCCGCCGGTTCGGCTTGCGGGCCATACGGCATGATTGGGTAGCGCAGCCCGGCCTTCGACAAACCTTGCAGCCCCTCGACCGCTCGCGCCAGATCGCCCGGCGAGCACGCCATCAGCATCTCGTCGTCGGCGACCCCGCCATACCGACGCTCCGCATAGCATGGGATCGACAGGCTGACTTCGCGTGTTTTGAGCGCCCGCCCCCAACTATCGGCGCAGGCGCTTTCGCCGGTGATGCTGAAATCGTATCGCTTGTAGCGCTTCCACTGCAGCCCGTTGATGAACAAAATCATCTGCGCCGGGTTGCCATAGAACAGGCAGATATCGGGTGGATCGAGACGCGCCGTGCGCAGCGGCGAGATCGCCAGGCCGTCGAAGCGACCGGAGGGAACGCGCGGCATTCCGGCCTGATGCGCTGCGGAGGCCGCGCGGTTCTCGAACCACACGCCCTCCATCTTGCGGCCGGACAGATAGACGTCGCTCGGCGGGCTAAGCCCGATCACGCCGCTGCAGTTGGAGAACTCGGGCACGTTCTCGACGGTGATCCCAAGCGTGAAGCCCGCCATGCGCGATTGCGTGACGATCTGACAAGTCGAGAACGTCTTGCCCTTGGCCGGTCGGCGCAGGCCGGGAATCTCCGCCATCGCATCGACGCTCTCGAACAGCTTCATCCCGATTGGCAGCGTTCGCAACCGGAGCAGCTGCTCGAGCTGGCCGGCGAGCTCAGCCGTCGTCTTGCCATCGGGTATCGTGCTCTCCCTTTCGAGCGCTGCGTCGGGCATGGCGGTCTTCCCCAATCCTGATCACCCGAGTATGGACGAGTTGCCGTCCGGTGCCGACTCCGGAACCTACAAGGACTGTCGGCGTTTTCTCCGAAAGCGAGAGGAGCAGTTATCGTGCGCAATCATCCTACCTTCGCCCGACGCGCCCTAGTCGCCGCGGCGTTCCTGGCCGTTGCCGCGCTGCCCGTGGCACAAGCGACGGCGGCTGCGACGGATGGAACAATCACGTTCCGCGCGAAGTCGGCCGACGTCGGGGTGGGCTGGACCTGGGGCGATGGGACGCTGCACTGGCGCGGCCACAGCTACCCGTTCACCGTCAAGGGCTTGAACGTGGCCGCCGTCGGTTACTCTAGCGTCGTCGCGCACGGCACGGTCCGCAACCTCAAGAACCTGCACGACTTCGACGGAACCTATGCGGCGTCTACCGGCGAAGCAACCGTCGGGAAGGGCCTCGCCGGGGAGGGCCTTATCAACGGCAATGGCGTGCGGATCGCGATCAACGGCTCCACCAAGGGCGCGCGCTTATCCGGTTCAGCGGACGGAATCGAGCTGACATTGCGTTAGTCAGGGCCGGGGCACCCGGTCTGGATAACTTCGGTTCGCGGGCGCCCCGGTTGCCGAGTTCTTCCTGTCCTGTTCCGGTCACTGCGTGGCGCGCCGGCGCTTGCTCGACCGGAACGCGCGCGGTCCCCGAGGAGACCGCGATCGCGCTGACCTATGGACGCTCCACCCACGCTGTGATGATGGCGACGCCAGCCGACCTCGAGGACTTCGCCATCGGTTTTAGCTTGAGCGAGGGTGTGGTCGACGCTCCTTCCGAGATCGAGGAGCTGGAGATCGTGCCGCGCGATCTCGGCGTCGAGCTGCGGATGACGGTCGCGCCGGCTCGCATGGAGGCGTTGGGCAAGCGGCGTCGCTACCTGACCGGCGCCACCGGTTGCGGATTGTGCGGCATGGAAAGTCTCGAGGAAGCCGGCCGCTTGCCCCCAATCGTGCCACCGGGGCGGGAACGATGGAGCGCATCCGCCCTCGCCGGCATTGAGGCCCGCCTCGCGGCCAACCAAGCTCTCAACCAGGCGACCCACGCAACACACGCTGCGGCGTTCTGGACGGAACAGCATGGGCTCGTCGCGTTGCGCGAGGACGTGGGCCGGCACAACGCGCTCGACAAGCTCGCCGGCGCGATGGCGCGAGGCGGCCGCGATCCCCGGACGGGCGTGATCGCGCTCACCAGCCGCGTATCGGTCGAAATGGTGCAGAAGACGGCAATGATCGGGGCACCCATGCTCATGGCGGTCTCGGCGCCCACGGGCCTCGCGGTCCGCCTGGCGGACCGATGCGGCATCACGTTGATCGGCGTGGCGCGGGCTGATGGCTTCGAGGTGTTCACCCATCCGGGTCGCGTGATCGCGGGACGCCCCGAGAACACCTTGGTAAGGCCTTAAAAGAGCCACAGCGCGAGACCATCTTCAACTCATGAGCAGGCCGCTCTTGGGTCGGCTCGCGAAGCGAGGTGCATCATGGCTTCTCGAACACGTCTTTTCCTCGCCGCCTCGGTCGCCACGGCCATGCTCGCGGCCCCGCTCTCAGCGCGGGCCGAATGGCACGGTGGGGGTGGCGGCTGGCACGGCGGCGGCGGCTGGCACGGC
>CAXUIE010000088.1:0-10764 GCA_964250825.1 uncultured Acidisphaera sp.
GCGCTTGCGCCCGTCATCCTCGTCCCAATCGACCGGGTCGAGCCCTTCCACACGGACCGGCGGGATGACATGGCCCGTCAGCTTCTCGATCGCCTCGACCGCCGCTCGGTCCCCGGGCGCGGCGATGGTGATGGCGCGGCCTTCCAACCCGGCCCGCCCGGTGCGGCCGATGCGATGGACGTAGTCTTCGGCATGATGCGGCACGTCGAAATTGAACACGTGCGACAGGCCGCCGATGTCGAGCCCGCGCGCGGCGACATCGCTGCATACCAAGAGCTGCAGGTCGCCCGCCTTGAACTTCTCGAGCGTGGCGAAGCGCACGGTTTGCGCCATGTCGCCGTGCAGGGCGCCGGCGCTGAACCGGTGCTTGGTGAGCGACTTGTGCAGGATATCCACGTCGACCTTGCGGTTGCAGAACACTAGCGCGTTCTGAACCTTCTCGGTGCGGACGAGCCGGCGGAGCGCTTCGCGCTTGTCGTGCTCGGCCACCAGCACGAGCGCCTCGGTGATCGTGGTCGCGACCGAGGCGGAGCGGGAAACCGTGATCTCCTTCGGGTTTCGCAGGAACGCGTCACCCAACCGGACGATCTCGGGCGCCATGGTCGCGCTGAAGAACAATGTCTGCCGGTTGGGCGGCAGGAGGGACACGATGCGCTCGACGTCGGGAATGAAACCCATGTCGAGCATCCGGTCCGCTTCGTCGATCACCAGCAGGCGGGCGTCCGTCAGCAGCATTCCGCCGCGTTCAAACATGTCGATCAGCCGGCCGGGCGTGGCGATCAGCACGTCGACGCCGCGCATCAACACGTCCCGCTGATCCGACATGCTTTCGCCGCCGATGATCAGCGCGTGGTTGAGCTTCAGATACTTGCCGTATTGGACGAAGTTCTCGGCCACCTGCAGCGCCAGCTCCCGCGTCGGCTCCAGGATCAAGCTGCGCGGCATCCGCGCCCTGGCCCGCGAGCCGGACAGGATATCCAGCATCGGCAGGGTGAAGCCGGCGGTCTTGCCCGTGCCCGTCTGGGCGACGCCGAGCACGTCGCGGCCCATCAGCACGAACGGGATCGCTTGTTCCTGGATCGGCGTCGGGTGGCGATAGCCCATGTCCTCGATCGCGCGGAGGATCGGCTCCGATAAGCCAAGGTCGGCGAACACCGCGCGCTGGGGCTCCGCCTGGGACGGAACAGGCTCGATCGCCGGGGGGGCAGCCTCGGAGTCGGCTGGCATGTCCGCCGAAGCGGTCGCGATATCGATCAAATGTTAATCTCGGTCTTGGTCCTGATGGCGGGAACCCGCACGGGCGCAACTTTGGGCGCCATCATGCGATTCGCGCATGACGGGGCGGGTATCAGGACCCGGAGCGGGAAAGTCAAGCGCAACGGTGTAACTTGTCGCATCGTCGCAAAACATGCGGTGAACCAACTTGTCAGACATCAATCAGTTACATACTCCGGCGTAGAAGGAGCTCCATGAACATGGTCGGCAATCGTCGTGTCTTTCGCGCGCTCATAACGGCGTGTTGCTTTGCAGCTCTGGCGCCCGCCGTCGTTCCCAGGCCGGCTCACGCGTGGTGGCGGGGTGGCGGCTTGTTCGTAGGCGTCAGCCCGTTCTTCTTCGGACCCCCGGTGGTTTTCGCGCCACCGCCCGTCGTCTACGCGCCGCCGCCGGTCTACTACGCGCCGCCCCCGGTGGTCTATGCCCCGCCCGCTCCGGCCTACGCGGGTCCGGCCTATGCGGGCCAGCCGGGCCAGCCGGGCCAGCCGGGCCGGACGTGCTTCGCGGGCGGATACACGTGTCCGCTCGGGGCGAACTTTCCGGTCGGGGCGGGCTGCTCCTGCCCGACGGGGCGCGGGAGCGCCGTCGGTCGCGCGGGCTGATCGCCGCAGGCCCGGATTCCGGATAACAGGCGTGGGCGTTGCATCGCTTGCCCTAATCCGGAGACGCCGCCGTGCCATCGACGACCGACTTTCCGCCCCCGATCGAGGATTACGCCCTGATCGGCGACTGTATGACCGCGGCGCTGGTCAGCAAGGCGGGCTCGATCGACTGGCTGTGCTGGCCGCGCTTCGACGGTAATGCCTGCTTTGCCGCTCTGCTCGGCAACGCCGAGAACGGCTGCTGGCAGATAGCTCCCGCTGCGGCCGGGTTTCATGTCAAGCGCGCCTACCGCGATGATTCCTGCGTGCTGGAGACGGTGTTCGACACCGAGGATGGCTCGGTCGCGCTGATCGACTTCATGCCATTCGCGGAGGGCAACTCGTCCGTCGTTCGCATTGTGGAAGGGCGACGCGGGCGGGTCGGCATGGCGATGGCTCTCACCTTGCGGTTCGACTTCGGCATTTCGGTGCCGTGGGTCACCCGGTTGGAAGAGGGAGCCGGACTGCGCGCGATCGTCGGCCCGGACATGGTGGTGCTTCGCACCGTCGTGGATTTGCGCGGCGAGGACATGAAGACCCGGGCCGAGTTCACCGTGGCGGCAGGCGAGCGGGTGCACTTCGTTCTTACGCACGGGCCGTCGCACCTCGGGCCGCCTCCTCCGCTCGACCCCGAGGCGGCGCTTTCCAAGACCGAGGCAGCCTGGGCCGAGTGGATCGGTCGCTGCGCTTACAAAAGCCGCTACTCCGACGCGGTCCGGCGGTCGCTCATAACATTGAAAGCGCTGACCTACGCGCCCACGGCGGGGATCGTCGCCGCGCCCACCACGTCGTTGCCCGAGATGCTGGGCGGCGAGCGGAACTGGGATTATCGGTTCTGCTGGCTGCGCGACGCCACGCTGACCTTGCTCGCACTGCTTCACTCAGGATACTCCGAAGAAGCCGGTGCGTGGCGCGAGTGGCTGCATCGGGCGGTCGCGGGCAGCGCCGCGCAAGTGCAGATCATGTACGGCCTCGCAGGGGAGCGCCGGCTGTCCGAGTGGGAGGTGCCTTGGCTGCCGGGCTATCAGGGCGCCAAGCCCGTCCGCATCGGTAACGCCGCATCGGGCCAGGTCCAGCTCGACGTATACGGCGAGGTGGCGGACGCGCTGTTCCAGGCGCAGAAGGGCGGGCTTGCCCAGTCGGAGGACACAAGTTCGCTGCTGCTCAACATGCTCGGGCACCTCGAAACGATCTGGCGGCAACCCGACGAGGGCATCTGGGAGGTTCGCGGCGGACCGCAGCACTTCACCTATTCCAAGGTGATGGCCTGGGTGGCGTTCGACCGGGCGGTGCGCGGCTTCGAGGAGTGGGGGGGCGAGGGTCCGATCGATCGCTGGCGGGCGCTGCGCGACGAGATGCACGATACGATCTGCCGCGAGGGCTTCAGCAGCGCCAAGGGGACGTTCGTGCAAGCGTTCGGCGGCGAAGCGCTCGACGCCAGCCTGTTGCAAATCCCGCTGGTCGGCTTCCTGCCTCCCGAGGATCCGCGCGTGCGCGCGACCGTCGCCGCGATCGAGCGCGAGTTGACCTATGACGGACTGGTGCTGCGCTACCGGACCGAGGAAGGCGGAGATGGGCTACCGGCGGGGGAAGGGGTGTTCCTCGCCTGCAGCTTCTGGCTCGCCGACAACATGGTGCTGCAGGGCCGGCACGACGAGGCGCGCGCCCTGTTCGACCGGCTCCTCGCGTTACGCAACGATGTCGGCCTGCTGTCGGAGGAGTATGATCCGCGTGCCCGGCGGCTGGTCGGCAACTTCCCGCAGGCCTTCTCGCACATTGGCCTGGTCGGGACTGCGATGAACCTCGAGAATAACGGGCCGGCGCACAGCCGGAGCGAGGATGGCGGGTGACCCCGACTATCTTGATCAACCATCTTCGCCATCGAGGCAGAGCGCGGGCTCCGAGCGGTGGACCTGGCTCGAGGATTGCACGGAGGCGTCCCGTGGCCGTTAGGCGGATTGTTGCCAACGTCGCCCCGGAACAAATCGGCCCCGCCAGGGCATTCTACCGCGACGTCCTTGGGATCAACGTCGTCATGGACTTGGGCTGGATAGCGACTTTCGCGGCCGATAACGGTGTTGCCGCCCCAGATCAGCGTAGCAACCGAGGGCGGTTCGGGGACGCCGGTACCTGACATGTCGATTGGGGTGGATGACCTCGTCGGTGCTCACAATAGAATGCAGGCCGCAGGATTCAGGGTTGAATACGGTCCGGTGACGGAGCCCTGGGGCGTGACGCGCTTACACGTCCGCGATCCGTTCGGGCGCTTGGTCAACGCGTGACGCATCGATGACAAAGGCCGGCAGGACAAGGGGTGTCCTAGTGGTATCAGGCAACAAGCTTGAGCCGCGCCTCGATCACGTCGTCGGCGTCCGCCAAGCGGTGCAGGGTGAACCCTAGCCGGCGAACGAAGGCCAGCATGGGTTGATTGTCCGCCAGGATCTCGCCCACGATAACGTGGATCTCGCGCGTCCGCGCCCAGTCGATCAGCCGCCGCATCAGCTCGGAGCCGAGACCGACGCCCTTCATCGTGGGTTCCACGGCAATCGCGAATTCGGCCATGTGCTCGTCCTTGTCGCAAACCAGCCGCGCGGCGCCGACGGTCTCGCCCAGCGGCTTCCGAACGGCGATCAGCGCCATCTCCCGCGCGTAGTCCACGGCCGTGAGCCGGCTGAGCTGCTTGCTCGAAAGCTCCCGCTTGGCGCTGAAGAAGCGGAACCGGATATCCTCCGGCGAGAGCCGGCTGAAGAACGCGGCGTGGGCGGGCGCGTCCGACGGCCGGATTGGGCGGATCGTCAGGGAAACGCCGCGAGCGCTCCAGCAAGTTTCGAGGTGGGACGGGTAGGCCTCGGCCGCGTTTGCCATGTCGCCCCGCCCTGCTTGCTGACCGATTATCCGTCATTCCTGCGAAAGCCAAAATGCAGACCGAATGGAACGACACGGGATGCGCGCGTGCCTGGAAGCCGCCTGCGCGCTCGCAGGACATTACGGGGGAGGACAGGGCATTCGGGCTACAGCGCCATGCGGAGCTTCGCCCCGAGCTCGCCGATGATGCCGCGGCGGAAGGCGAGCACGCAGAGGATGAAGATCGCACCCTGCGTCACCGTCACCCAGGCGCCGAACTGCGCGAGGTAGTTCTCCATCGCGGTTACCACCAGCGCCCCCGCCACTGGGCCGAAGATGGTGCCGAGGCCGCCGAGCAGGGTCATCAGCACGACCTCGCCGGACATCGAGTAGTGCACATCCGTGAGTGTCGCGATGCCGAACACCAGCGCCTTCGTCCCCCCCGCGATGCCGGCGAGAAAGGTCGAGAGCACGAACGCGATAAGCTTGTAGTCATCCGTGCGGTAGCCAAGCGAGGTCGTGCGAGGCTCGTTCTCGCGGATCGCCTTCAGCACCTGCCCGAACGGCGAGTGAACGATGCGGTGAACGAACAGGAAGCCGATGAGGAACACCACGGCCACCAAGCAATATATGTTTCTGTCGGACTGCATGGAAATCAGGCCGAATAGCGGGCTGCGCGGCACTTGCTGGATGCCGTCCTCGCCGCCGGTGAACGGCGCCTGAAGGCAGAAGAAGTACACCATCTGCGCCAGCGCCAAGGTGATCATCGCGAAGTAAAGCCCCTGGCGGCGGATCGCGATGAAGCCCAGCACGACGCCGAGCGCGCCGCCGGTGAGGCCGCCGAGCAGAATCGCGATCTCGGCCGAAACGCCCCAACGCTTGGCCGCCCACGCGGCGACGTAGCTGCCCATGCCGAAAAACGCCGCGTGACCGAACGACAGCAATCCCACATAGCCGATCAGCAAATTAAAGGCGCAGGCGAACAGCGCGAAGCAGAGCACCTTCATGAGGAACACCGGGTAGAGCACGAACGGGCACACCACGATGAGGCCAATCATCAGCAGGAACGCGATGAGCTGCGCGCGCGAGAACCCGAACATCTCAGGCCGCCTTTCCGAACAGCCCGCTTGGTCGGAAGATGAGCACGATCACCATCACGACGAACACCACGGTCGCGGCGGCCTGCGGATAGAATACCTTAGTCAGGCCCTCGATGATCCCGAGCGCGAACCCGGTGATGATGGAGCCCAGAATTGAGCCCATTCCGCCGATCACCACGACCGCGAACACCGTGTTGATGAAGCTGGAACCCATGTTCGGGTTCACCGAATAGATCGGCGCCGCCAGCACGCCGGCGAAGGCGGCGAGCGCGACGCCGGCGCCGTAGGTGAGGGTGATCAAGCGCGGGACGTTCACACCGAAGGCTTGCACCAAGGCCGGGTTCTCGGTCGCCGCGCGCAGCCGCGCGCCTATGAACGTTTTCTCGATGATCGCCCAGGTCGCGAAGCAGACCACGAGTGCCACGACGACCACCCAGCCACGATAGTTGGGCAGGAACATGAAGCCCATATCCGTCGCACCCTGGAGCATGTCCGGAATGCGATACGGCATGCCCGAGCTGCCGTAGGTGTTGCGGAACAGCCCCTCGATCACCAGCGCCAAGCCGAACGTTAGCAGCAGGCCGTAAAGATGGTCGAGCTTATAGAGCCGGCTGATGATCGTCCGCTCCAGCGCGATCCCGAAGATTCCGACGATCAGCGGTGCCAGGATCAGCGCGGGGAAGTAGGGTATGCCCAAATAGTTCAGCAGCATCCAGGCGACGAACGCGCCCATCATGAACAACGCGCCGTGCGCGAAGTTGATGATGTTCAGCATCCCGAAGATCACGGCGAGGCCGAGCGAGAGCATGGCGTAGAAAGCGCCGTTGATGAGGCCAAGCAGCAGCTGGCCAAACAGCAGCGGGCCGGGGATGCCGAAGATCATGAACATGGGCGTTCATTCTCCCTTTGCTCGGAGGCACCTCCGGAGAGGACATGGTCGCCCCGGCGAACGCGGCGATGACGGCCGGCGAACGGGTCGGCACGGTCCACGACGCTCACGTGTGCACGAGCGGGCAGTGCTCGCCCGCCAGCGGGGGCGCCGCGTCCTCGCCCGATGTCGTCGCGACCAAGTTATAGTAGTCCCAAGGCCCCTTGCTTTCGGTGGGCGTCTTGACCTGGAACAGGTAGGCGGGGATCAGATTGCGGCCGTCCTCGCGGATGGTGCTTTTGCCGAACGCGTCGTCGTCCACCGGCAGCTTCTTCATCCGCGCGACCACGGCCGCGCCATCGGCCTTGGCCTGCTGCGCGCCCATGTCCGCCACCGCCTTCAGATAGTGCAGGGCGCCGGCGTAGCAGCCGGCCTGTTCCAGGTTCGGCCGGGCGCCGCCGATCTTGGGCGCGACCCGGCTGCTGAACGCCCGGGTCCGGTCGTTGAGGTCCCAATAGAAGCTCTCGGTCAGCAGCAAACCCTGCGCGGTCTCCAGGGTGAGGGCGTGGACCACGTTGATGGTGGCGAGTAGGGCGGCGAGCCGGGCGCCGCCCTGGGTCAGCCCGAACTCGTGCGCCTGCTTGACGCTGTTGACCGCATCGTCGCCCGCATTGGCGAAGCCGATGACCTTCGCCCCGCTTGCCTGCGCCTGCACGAGATAGGAGGAAAAGTCAGTTGTGTCGGGGAACGGGTACTGGATGCTGCCGAGCACCTTGCCGCCCGCCTGGGTGACAAAGGTGGAGGCGTCGCGCTGGAGTTGCTGGCCGAACACGTAGTTGGCGGTGATGAAGAACCAGCTATCGCCGCCCGCCTTCACCGTCGCGCCCCCGGTGGAACGGCCGAGCATGTAGGTGTCGTAGCTCCAATGGACCGTGTTGGCGTTGCACTGCGAACCGGTGAGATCGGGCGTCCCGGCGCCAGTGTTGATGTAGACCTTGTTCTTTTGCTTCACCACGCCCGCTATGGCGAGCGCCACGGAGGAGGTCGGCACGTCCATGATCACGTCCACGCCGTCCCGGTCGATCCACTCGCGAACGATGGAGACGCCGATATCGGGCTTGTTCTGGTGGTCGCCGGCGATCACCTCGACGGCGAAATCCTTTCCTGCGAGGCCGAAATCCTCGAGCGCCTGTTTCGTGCAGGCGACGGAGGTGGGGCCGCTCACGTCGCGATAGTTGCCCGACATGTCGTTGAGCACGCCGATCTTGAGCGTGGTCTTCGCCTCCGCCCGCGCGCGCGCAAAGGATCCTGCCGACAGAAAAGCGCTGCTGCCGAGGAACATCCGCCGGGAGACAAGTGTCGTCATGCCGCTCAGGCCTTTACGAACGCGCAGTGGCCTTCCGCCAGGGGACGGAACGCCTGGTCGGCGGGCGTGGTGGCGAGCAGTTTGTAGTAGTCCCACGGCCCCTTGCTTTCGGACGGCTTCTTGACCTCGAACAGGTAGGCGTCGACTAGGTGGCGGCCGTCCTCGCGGATACGGGTCTTGCCGAAGCAATCGTCGTCGACCTCCATCGCCTTCATGCGGGCGACGGTTGCGCGCCCGTCCGCCTTGGCCGCCGCGGCGCCCATGGCGGCGGCCGTCTTGAGGTAGTGCAGCGAGCCTGAGTAGACGCCCGCCTGGTTCATGCCGGGGTAGCTCCCCTTGATCTTTGGCAGCACGCGCTTGGTGAAGGCGCGGGTGCGGTCGTTGAGGTCCCAGTAGAAGCTCTCGCTCAGCACGAGGCCCTTGGCGACGTCGAGCCCGAGCGCATGGACGTCCGAGATGAACATAAGCAGGGTCGCCGCCTTCATCCTAGCGGTCAGGCCGAACTCGTTGGCCTGTTTCACCTGGTTGATGGTGTCCGCCCCAGCGCTGGCCAACCCGAGCACCTTGGCGCCGCTCGCTTGCGCCTGCACCAGCAAGGAAGAGAAGTCGGTCGTATCGGGGAATGGATACACCACCGAGCCCAGGACCTTGCCGCCGGCGCCCTCGATCATCGTTGTCGTGTCGCTCTGGAGCTGGTGGCCGAAGGCGTAGTCGGCGGTGATGAAGAACCAGGTGTCGCCGCCTGCCTTGACCATGGCGCCGCCGGTGGATTTCGACAGCATGTAGGTGTCGTACACCCAATGGACGAAGTTGGGGGAGCATTGCGCGCCCGTCAGCGCCGAGGTCGCCGAGCCCGTGTTGATGTAGACCTTGTTCTTGTCCTTCGCGACGGACTGGACCGCGAGCCCCACAGATGAGGCGGGAACGTCGATCAGCAGGTCGACGCCCTTGTCGAACCATTCCCGGGCGATGGAGGTGGCGACGTCGGGCTTGTTCTGGTGGTCGGCGGAGACGAGATCGACCGCGAGGCCGTGATCGCCGAACTCCTCGATTGCTTGCCGCGCGCACGCGACCGAGACCGAGCCCGAGATGTCGCGGTAAGCGCCGGATTGGTCGTTCAGCACGCCGATCCGGATCACCGGGGTCTGCGCTCGGGCGCGACCGAACGACCGGGCGCTCGCGGCAAGCGCGGCCGATCCGATCAGAGCGCGGCGGGTCATGGCGGTCATGGGCGTGCTCCGGCCATCGCGGCTGGCCTCACGCCTTCACGAACGGGCATTGCCCTTCGCTCAGGGGTCGGAACGCCTGGTCCCCGGGCGTCGTGGCGAGCAGCTTGTAATAGTCCCATTTTCCCTTGCTTTCTGCCGGGTTCTTCACCTCGAAAAGATAGGCGGTGACAAGATTGCGGCCGTCCTCGCGAATGTGCGAGATGCCGAACGCATCGTCGTTCACTTCCATCGCCTTCATGCGTGCCACGGTCGCCCGGCCGTCCGTCTTGGCGGCCGCCGGCCCCATGGCCGCGACGGTCTTAAAGTAGTGCAGGGCTCCGGAATACGAGCCGGCGTGGTTAATGTTTGGATAGTTGTAGGGCGTTTTCGGAAGCACGCGCTTGGTGAAGGCGCGGGTGCGGTCGTTGAGGTTCCAGTAGAAGCTTTCGGTCAGGATCAGCCCCTTGGCCACATCGAGCCCGAGCGCGTTGACGTCCGTGATGAACATCAACAACGCCGCGATTTTCATCTTTCGGTTCACGCCGAACTCGTTGGCCTGCTTGACGGAGTTGACGGTGTCACCCCCCGCGTTGCAGAGCCCGAGCACCTTCGCCCCGCTCGACTGCGCCTGCACCAGTGGCGCCGAGAAGTCGGTCGTTTCCGGAAACGGGTAAGCGACGGAGCCCACCACCTTGCCGCCGGCGGCCTGCACCATGGCGGTCGTGTCTTTCTGCAACTGCTGGCCGAAGGCGTAATCCGCGGTGATGAAGAACCAGCTGTCGCCGCCTTGCTTCACCATCGCCCCGCCGGTGGACTTCGATTGCATGTAGGTGTCGAACGTCCATTGTATGCAATTGGGGGAGCATTGCGGCCCGGTGAGCTGCGTCGTGCCGGCCGAAGTGTTGAGGTAGACCTTGTTTCGGTCGCGCGCGACGGACTGGACGGCGAGCGCGACGGAGGACGCCGGCACGTCGATCAGCATGTCGACGTTGCCCGTGTCGAACCATTGCCGGGTGATGCTGACCGCGACATCCGGCTTGTTCTGATGATCGGCGGTGAGGATGGACACATCCAGGCCGTGGGCGCCGGCGAACTCCTCCACGGCCTGCCGGACGCACGCGATGGAGGTTTGCCCGGCGATGTCGCGGTAGGGGCCGGACTGGTCGTTGAGCACGCCGATGGTGATCTTCGCGGCTTGACCGCGCGCCCTGGCGAGTGGCAAGGCGGCCGCGGCGAGGGTGGAGCCGAGAACGGCGCGGCGGCTGACGGGCATGGAAGTCGCTCCCAAGGAATGGTGTTCTTATCGTGGGCGGCCGATAGAGCCCGCCGCGGTCTCAGACGCCGAGGTATTCGTGCAGCTTGTCCATGTTGGCTTCGAGCTGGTCGTTCGGGATCATGTCGATCACCTGGCCGTGCTCCATCACGTAATGGCGATCGGCGACGGTGGAAGCGAAGCGGAAAT
>CAXUIE010000089.1:0-2660 GCA_964250825.1 uncultured Acidisphaera sp.
GTCCGGCCAGTAGGCGGCGACAACGCGACGCACCGGCTCGAAGCCAGTCGTGCGCGCGCCGATGAAGTCCTCATCGATCAGCCGATCCTGGATCGCGACGTGCAGCAGGCCGTTGGCGAGCGCGGCGTCGGTGCCGGGGGTGACCTGTAGATGGAGGTGCGCGACGCGCGCGGTTTCCGTCCGCCGCGGGTCGACCACGATGAGCTTGCCGCCGGCGCGGCGCTGCGCCTCGAAATATTGCATGATCGGCGGCAAGGTTTCCGCCGGGTTGCCGCCCTCGATCAGCACCACGCCGGCGCGCGGGATGTCTTCCAGCGGGAACGGCAAGCCGCGGTCGAGGCCGAACGCGCGCAACCCGGCAGCCGCCGCCGAGGCCATGCAGAAGCGGCCGTTGTAGTCGATATTCGCGGTGCGCAGCACCACGCGGGCGAACTTGCCGAGCAGGTAGGCCTTCTCGTTGGTCAAGCCGCCGCCGCCGAACACGCCAACCGCGTCAGCGCCGTGCGCGTCCCGGATGGCACGGAAACCGTCGGCCACGCGATCCAGCGCCTCGTCCCAACCGGCGGGGCGCAGCGCGTCGCCTTTGCGATCGCGCACGAGCGGGCTGGTCAGGCGGTTGGGCGAGGCGAGCAGCTCCGCACTGGTCCAGCCCTTGCGGCAGAGCCCGCCCTTGTTGGTCGGGAAATCCCGCCCTTCGACGGTCCAGCCGTCCGCGCCGTCCGACAACGTCATGCCGCATTGCAGGGCGCAATACGGGCAGTGCGTGTCCGTCCGCACCGATACGGGGTTGGCGAGCGCGTCCATTCAGCTGCGCGCCGGGCCGAAAACCGCGTCCCCGAGGGAGCTAGCCACGACGTGAACCGCTCTCGAATCTCCCGGCCGCCACGAAGCCGCGCGCGATCAAAAGCAGGAACTCACCTCTACATTCACCATTGTACCTGTCTCGATTTGTTGCCTCATGCGCTTGCACGATCCGGGCCGTTGATGCGCAAGACGGATGAAGGGCGTGTATATCGCAAGCTTAATGCACAAGTCATGATCATTGCACGCTGGCCAAGACCGCTTTCTGCCGATGGATCGTGCGTGACGCGGGCTGGTCGTGAGGTCGGCTTTCGGCGTCGAAGAAGCGGATCAGCGCGGCCACAGCCACAGACAAGCGATTGCTCGCATTCGAGCACAACATTCGGGCGCGCGATCAACTACCGACCTCAAACGGGGGAGCTTACCGGGCAGGTAAGGCCTTAATCCTTCACCGAAACCTCTCCGAGATAGGCGTCCTGGATCACCGGGTTCCGCCGCAACTCGGACGCGGGCCCGGAAAGCACGACGATGCCGGTTTGCAGCACGTAGGCGCGGTGGGCGATCTGCAGCGCCATGTTGGCGTTCTGCTCCACCATGAAGATGGTGGTGCCTTGCCGGTTGATCTCCTGAATGATGGCGAAGGTTTGCTCGACGAGCAGCGGTGAGAGGCCCATCGAGGGCTCGTCCATGCAGATCAGCCGCGGGCGTGCCATCAGCGCGCGGCCGATTGCCACCATCTGCTGCTCGCCCCCCGACAGGGTGCCGGCCAGTTGGCCGCGGCGCTCCTTGACGCGCGGGAACAAGGCGAACACGCGCTCGAAATCCTCCGCGAGATCCGCCCCGCGCGGGCGCAGATAGGCGCCCATCTCCAGGTTCTCGAGCACCGTCATGCGCGGAAACAGCCGGCGCGCTTCCAGCACGGCGGCGATCCCCCGCCGCACGCGGCTGGCGGTGGAAAGCCGGCCAATCTCGCCGCCGTCGAACACGACCGAGCCGCGCGCGGGGCGGACCACGCCCATGATGGTCTTCATGGTGGTCGACTTGCCGCTGGCGTTGCCGCCGAGCAGGCCCACGATCTCGCCCCGATTGATCGTGTAGCTGACGCCCTTCAGCACATGCAGGTCGCCATAGAATGTGTCGACCGCGCGGAACTCGAGCAGCGGCTCAACCAGCACCGGCGATTCCGGTTCGCACGGGTTCGCCGGCGCGGCCGAGATAGGCGCGCAGCACGTCCTTGTTCCGCCGCACTTCGTCGGGCGTGCCGCGCGCGATGATCTCGCCGTGGTCGAGCACGTAGACCGTGTCGGCCAGCCGCGTGACCACGTCGAGCTTGTGCTCGATCAGCAGCACCGTCAGCCCCTGACGCTTCGATGCGCCTATCTGTCGCGCGAGCTCCAGGGTTTCGGCCGGGTTCATCCCGGCGGTCGGCTCGTCCAGCAGGAGGAGCTTGGGGCGGGATGCGAGCGCGCGCGCGATCTCCGTGCGGCGACGGTTGGCGTAGGACAGCGCGGAAACCGGCTGGTCGAGGCGCGGCAGCAACCGGTTGCCGAACACCGACACGACCTCGCGCGCCCAATCCAGCGCCGCGTGCTCCTCGCTTCGCGACCAACGCGGCCGCAGCACGGCCGCGATCGGGCCGGTGCCGAGCCGCGCGTGCTGGCCGATTAGCACGTTCTGCAACACGGACAAATTCGCGAACAGCCGGATGTTCTGAAAGGTGCGCGCGATGCCCTTCGCCATGATCGCGTGATCCGGCAACCCACCGATTTCCTCGCCTCCGAACCGGATGCTGCCTGCGTCGGCGCGCACCAGCCCGGTGATGGTGTCGAACAAGGTCGACTTGCCGGACCCGTTCGGGC
>CAXUIE010000089.1:2670-3368 GCA_964250825.1 uncultured Acidisphaera sp.
CGGCCTTGCGGCACCTCCAGATCGACCGAATGGAGCGCCACAAGCCCGCCGAAGCGGACGGTCACACCGCTGACGCGCAGCGTGGCGTCGCCGTTCGCCCCTGCTTCGCCGAGGCCCGACAAGGGGGCGGGCTCGCCGTGGCGTCCCACGGAAGCGTGCTGCTGTTCGGCGCTCAGGGCCGCTGGCCTCCGGTGGGCGGGGATCAGGCCTTCCCGCCGATACAGCATGGTGGCAACGAGAATGATGCCGAAGATCAGCTCGATGGAGGGCACGAGATCGACATGCGCGAGCCACGCATTGCCGAGCAGCCTGCCGCCCGCGTTCAGCCAGCCGGTCAGATCCTCGAGCCACCATGATTGCAGCAGCTGGAGGAATATCGCCCCTACAACCACGCCCCAAACGCTGCCCACCCCGCCGAACACCACCATTACTAGAATCATGACGGAAACCGGAAAACCGAACATGTCGGGTGTCGCGGTTTGCAGCTTGGCGACGTAGAACACGCCCGTCATGCCGGCGAACGCGGCGCCGATCGCGAACGCGAGCAGCTTGTAGCGCGTCCGGTTCACGCCCATTGCGCCCGCGGCGATCTCGTCCTCGCGGATCGCCATCCAGGCGCGGCCGATCCGCGAGTCGCGCAGCCGGACGCTGACGAACAGCAGCAAGGCGACCAATGCGAGGGCGACGTAGTAATAGGG
>CAXUIE010000089.1:3378-9970 GCA_964250825.1 uncultured Acidisphaera sp.
CGTCGGAAAACCGAACAGGATGCCCGAACCGGCGGCGACCACCGCCGCGAGCGGCAACGCCAGCCAGAACGACAAGGTGAAATGCACGACATCGCCCGTGTCTCCGGCCATCTTCGCCACGATGCCGAGCGTTTGCAGGACGCCCCACGCGTCGCTCCAGGCCGGTTGCAGTTGAAACGAGTTGAGGATGCCGTACGTATAGGCGCCGATCGCGAAGAACGCCGCGTAGCCGAGATCGAGCAGGCCGGCGAAGCCCACCACGATGTTGAGCCCGAGTGCCAGGGCCGCGAAGGCGAGCGCGTTGGCGAGCGAGTCGATGTCGGCGTCTTCGGGGTGATACAGGGGGAACCCGAGTGCCGCGGTCGCCACGAGCGCGATAACGACCCATCGTCGCCGCTCTGGGGCCAGCCCGCGCCAAAGTCGCGCCGGAGCGCCGGCTGGCGCGGTGTCCCTAGGACTTGGTGGGAGCAAGACGCCCAAGCAGGCCAGACGGTTTCAGCACGAGCACCAGCACCAGCATGGAGAAGATGATGACGTCGGCCCAGGACGCGCCGATCAGCTGGCCGCCGAACGATTCGATGAGCCCCACCAGCACGCCGCCCATCATCGCCCCAGGCACGCTGCCGATGCCGCCGAGCACGGCGGCGGTGAAGGCGCGCAGGCCCGCGGTGAAGCCGATGATGAAGCTGGTGAAGTTGTAGTACAGCCCGAAGATCATGCCGCCCGCTCCGGCCAGCGCCGAGCCCAGGAAAAAGGCGACGAGGATCACCCCGTCCACATCGACGCCCATCATGCGCGCCGCTTCCGGGTCCTGCGCGGTCGCGCGCATCGCCTTGCCCAGCCGCGACCGCTGCACGAATATCCACAAGCCGAGCATCAGGACCACCGAAACGGCCCAGATCAACACCTGGCGCAGTTCCAGCGACGCCCCGCCGATCATCCAGCGCCTGGGCGGCAGGGGGTTTGGGAAATTCTTGGCATCCGCACCCACCGTGAGCAGCACGATGTTGAACAGGATGTATGAGACGCCGATCGTGGTGATCATGGCGGCCGGCCCGGACACGCCGCGCAACGGGCGGAGGGACAGCCGCTCGATCGCCATCCCGAGCACGCCCGATGCAAGCATAGCCACCGCCAGCGCCGCGAGCAGCGCGCCCACCAACGGGAACCCGGTCAGCACCACGCTCTGGCCGGACAGCCCGAACGATTGCAGCACCCACATGGCGACAAAGGAGCCGATCATGAACACGTTGAAGTGGGCGAAGTTGATAAGCTCGAGGATGCCGTAGACCAGGGTGAAGCCGAGCGCGAGCAACGCGTACATCGCGCCTAGGCTCAGGCCGTTGATGAACTGCTGCGCCCAGAGATCAGCCGTGGTCATCCGCGTTGCATCTCGCGCGGTCAGGCCTGCGGGGCGGCGCCGACAAAACGATACTGCGCGAAGATGTCGTCGAGCGGCTTGGAGGTGTCCTGCTTGATTTGGAACACGCTCACGGTGCGGTCCTTGATGTCGCCATTCGCGTCGAATGCGACCGTCCCTTGGATGGTCGGCACCTGCGCGGTCTGGATCGCGTCCCGCACGGCGCTATGCGTCACCGCCTTGCCCGCCGCGGCCACGCGCTTCACGGAATCGATGATGACGAGGGCCGCGTCATAGGCAGTGATGGCGTAGTCGTCCGGCGCTTCGCCGAACTTCGCCCTGTACTGTTGGACAAAGGCGGCGGCCTTGGGATTGTCGGTCATGTGCGGCGAAGCGTTGGTCGCGTACCAGCCTTCCGCGGCGGGGAACCCGGCCCCGGTCAGCATCTCCGGGCCAAGCACGCCGTCGCCGCCCGCCTTGAGGACGTGCGGGATGATGTCGTACGCCTGCTTGGCGAGCTTGACCCCGGCCTGCAGCACGCCGCCGTAATAGAGCGCGTTCGGGTTGAGCGACTTGATCTTGATTAGCACGGCCATGTAATCGGACGCCTTGGGGTCGAGCCGGTCGCGCCCGAGCACCTTCACTCCATCCTTCTCCGCCTGGCGCTGGAACGCGTCGGCCAGCCCCACGCCGTACGCGCCGCTATCGTCGAGGACATAGACCGTTTTGACGCGCAGCGATTGGGCCATGAAGTTGGCCATGTTCGGCCCCTGGAATGCGTCGGTCGTCACCGTGCGGAAGTAGATGGCCTTGCCCGCCGGACGATACTGCATGGCGAACTTGGGGTCGGTCAGATCGGGGTTGGTCGAGGACGGCGTAATGGTCGCGAGGTCGCCCTGGCTGAGGATGGGCGCCATTGCCTTGCCCGAGCCCGACATCTGCGGGCCGATCGCGGCCACCACCTGTTTGTCGGACACCATCTTGCGGGCGTTTGTCGCGGCCTGCACGGGGTCATATTGGCCGGCCGTGGCGGTAGCGTCGTCGAATGAGGCGGCCGCGAAGCTGTAGCCCGGGACCGCGTTGTCCCGGTCGGCGTTCGCCAATGCGAGCTGCGCGCCGTGCAGCATGAGGGTGGCGCTGTGCGCGTCGGCCCCGGTGAGTGCGAGGTTGATGCCGACCTTCACGACCTGATTCTCGGCGAGTGCTGGGCGGACGGGTGGGCCGCCCAGCAACGCGGCCGAAAGGCAGGTGAGCATGAGCGGGGCGGCTATCCGGCGCGTGAACATCCTGTCGCTCCCCAATTCCAGCTTCCCGCCGAAACTAAGCAGGCGGCGTGCCAGCAAGTCACGGTATTTCCCCTCACGGGCGGACGCCCGCAGTCCGCAACCACTCCGTCCGGGGTTCGCCTCACCCCCGCCCTCTCCTCCAAGGGCGGAGGGGTCTTCTCGCCCGAAAGGGAGTGGGCCGGATTGGGGGCAAGGCGCACGGAGGGAGGGCCACGCGCGGTCAGGTCGCCATGTAGCCGCCGTCCACGTTGTAAAGCGCGCCCGTTACGAAAGAAGCGCGGTCCGAGCACAGCCAGACCACCATCTCGGCGATCTCCTCGGGCCGCCCCATTCGCTTGAACGGCACTTGCGCCATGATTTGCTCGCCACGACGGCGCATCGGCTCCTTCGTCATGTTGGTTTCGATGTAGCCTGGACAAACGGCGTTCACCCGGATGCCGTCCCGCGCGTATTCGAGCGCCGCCGTCTTGGTCAGGCCCGACACGCCGTGCTTGCTCGCGACGTAGCCGGACGAGGTCGGCAGGCCGATCAGCCCGGCGATCGAGGCGGTGTTGACGATGGCGCCCGAGCCCTGCTCCAGCATCTGCGCGATCTCGTGCTTCATGCAAAGCCAAACGCCGGTGAGATTGATCGCGAGCACCCGAGCGAAGGCGTCGTCCGACCATTCGTGCGTCCGTTGGCCCGCCGCGCCGACGTAGTTGCCGGATATTCCGGCGTTGTTGAACGCGCAATCGAGCCGGTTGTAAGCGTCGACCACCGCCTTGACCATCGCGCCGACCTCGGTCGCTTGCGTCACGTCGGCCCGCACGAACGTCGCTTGTCCGCCGGCCTCGTTGATGGCGGCGATGGTTTCCTTGGCGGTCGACTCAACCGCGTCGGACACCGCGACCGTAGCGCCTTCGCGGGCCATCGCGAGCGCCGTCGCGCGCCCGATGCCGCCGCCGCCGCCCGTCACCAGCGCCACCTTCCCGTCCAGGATGCCCGGCATGACTGTTACTCCCTTGTTGATCGGCAACCTACTCGCCAGTAGTCTTCGCACGGGCGGCAAGCGACGGGGAAGGAGCGCATTTCGCGCCAGCATGGAAAACGAGCACACCGTCGCGGGGCCGGGGATGCGGGACGAGATCGTCGCCTTCAAGCGAGAACGCATCCTGCAGGAGGCGGTCACCTTGTTCTACGAGCGCGGCTTCACGGCAACCACGCTCGACGACGTCGCCCACGAACTCGGCGTGACCAAGCCGTTCATCTACACGCATTTCAAGAGCAAGGCCGACCTGCTCGCGGCGATTTGCCTGCCCACCATCCAAATGTCGGTGGAAGCCGCCGCAAACGCGGTCCGCGCCGGTGGGTCGGCTTGCGAGCGGCTTGAGCAACTGATCGTGGACTTCACCAAGGTCGTGCTGGTTCGGCAGCCCTACATCGCGGTGTATTTTCGCGAGGAGAAGAGCCTGGAGCCGGAAGCGCTGTCCAGGATCAACGCCCACCGTCGCGAGTTCGACCGCTGGCTGTCCCGGCTGCTGGAGGAGGGCATGGCAACCGGTGAGTTCCAGGTCGAGGACATCAACCTGACCTCGCTTGCCATTGGCGGCATGATCAGCTGGGCGTACACTTGGCACCGTCCGGGTGGCCGGCTCGATGTGGAGGCGCTCGGGCGGCGCATGGCCGGTCTCGCGTTGCGGATGGTGGGCGCCTCGCCCGCCGCTTAGTCGCGAGGCGCCAGCGGCGAGCGGTCGTAGCGCGCGAGGAGGTCGGCGGGGTCCTGAAACACGGCAACGCAGCCGGCTTTACGCAGCTCCGCTTCGGGCCATCCGCCGCACAGCAGGCCGACCGTGCGGAGCCCGGCTTTCGCGGCGGCCTCGGCGTCGTAAGGCGTATCGCCGATCACGAGAGCCTCGGCGGGGTCGATCCCGCTGAGCCGCTGCAAGGCCGCTTCGAAGATGTCGGGGTTGGGCTTGCTCTTCTCGGCGTCGTCGGACGAGGTTTCCGTGTCGATCAGATCGTCGATGCGCGCCACAACCTTGTATCGCTGCAACTCGTCCTCCTTGGCGGAGGAGGCGAGGGCGATCCGCTTGCCGTTGGCCAGCAATCGCTCAAACAGCGCGCGCACCCTCGGGAACGCGGTGACCTGCGACAGATACCGCTCCTTGAGGACGCCGGCGCGGTGTTTATCCAGCGCTTCGCCTTTCGCCTTCAGCTCTTCGTCCGACAGGAACACTGGCAGAAGCTGGTCGCCGCCCTTGCCGATCTGGCGGCGGATCTCGTCGAAGCCGAACTCGTGGCCAAAGTCGCGGAACGCGTCCTGCCAGGCGCGAGCGTGCAGGTCCACGCTGTCGACCAAGGTGCCGTCCACGTCGAAGATCACGGCTCGGGGCATTGTCGGTCTCCGCAAGTATGGGACCGCACGGGGCACGGTCGCAGCCAGCCAACGTTGGCGGCCCGCGATGGTTGTGAGGACGAGCGTCTCGGACGCCTATCCGGCCCGTTGCTCGCCGGATTCGGCCGAGGTCCGGCCCAGCGTCATGTCCAGATGCACCGGGCCGTGCAACGTGTTGGCGACCGGCGACCACATCAGGGCGTGCGCGATAAGCGCGCGCAGCGCGTCAGGCGGCGCGTCCGCCTCGAAATGGACCGTGACGCGGATCGATTCGAAGCCCACCGATCGGGCGTCCTCACCGGGGGCGCCCCAAAACGGGCTTTTCTCCACATCAACCTCGATCTCGAGCTCGAGACTCTGGACGGCGATGCTCCCCGTCACCGCGCCGGCATGGATGCGGGCGGCGAGGCAGGAGCCGAGGGCGGCGAGCAGGGTCTCCGAAGGCGTCATGGCTTCGCCTTCGCTAGCGGGTCCGAGCCGCTCCTCCACCTTGATCGGCGGCAGGTTCCGAACGTAGCTCATATGCTGCAGCGCGCCCGAGGAAACGGTGCGGCAGCGCAAGGTCCGTTGCCGTTCCCCGCGGGCCGGATCGCCCACTTCCTCATCGACCGTGGTCATGACGGAGCGAACCGGATGGCCGCCGGCGGGGTCGGTCCGCAACAAAGGCGCACCAGGCAACAACTCTTCCACATAGGAGGATTTTTGCACCGACCCACCCCGGTCCGGTAGAAGCGTTGTCGAAACGGGACCGTGCAAATTTGCATGGAAGGACCATGCTCGACTGGGATGACCTGCGCTTCTTTCTCGCGATCGCGCGCCACCGCACCCTGGCGGGCGCGGCAAAGCAGCTGCAAGTCACGCAGTCCACCGTGGGCCGGCGGCTGGCTTCGTTGCAGGCCGGCATGGGCGTCCGCCTGTTGCAGCGCACGACCGATGGCTATGTGCTCACGCTCGCCGGCGAGCGGATTTTGGCGCATGTCGAGCGCGTCGAGGCGGAGGCGCGCTCCGTGGAGCACGCCGTCGCCGGCCATGACGTGCGCTTGGAGGGGCTGGTGCGAGTGACCGGCTCGCAACTCGTCACGAGCCACCTGCTCGCTCCCTGCTTTGCCCAGCTGCATGGGCGGCATCGCGGGATCGTAATCGAGTCCCATCCCATTTTACCTGGCGAGCCGCTGGCGACGCATGATGCCGACGTGTCCGTGCAGCTCAGGAGGTTCGAGCACCACGAACTCGTCGCGCGCAACATCGGCTCCATCGCCTTCGGTTTCTATGGCAGCGCGGGGTATTTCGCGCGCGCCGGTGAGCCCGATCTGCCGAATGGCTGCCCTGGGCACCAACTCATCACCGTGCTGGAAGATTATGATCTCTCGGCGCAAGCGGCGTGGTTGTCCAATCACGCGGGGCGTGCGCAGGTGGTGCTCAAGGCCGATAGCTATGAAACGCAGCACTCGGCGGTCTATTGCGGCGGCGGGCTCGCCCTGTTGCCGCGGTTCCGCGCCGACGCGGAGCCGACATTACGGCGTATCGGCACGGCCACCCCAATCCCCCACTCGGAAGTCTGGCTTGGCGTGC
>CAXUIE010000089.1:9980-10757 GCA_964250825.1 uncultured Acidisphaera sp.
AATACGAATTGTGCTGGACTGCATCGCGGAGGAAGTGCGCCGCCGCGCCGCCGTGCTCAATCCCCCGCACCCCGCGGACAATCCGAGCTGATCCGCCGTCCGGCGGGTTGGACGAACCGCGCGGAACGCGCGGCCGCGCCAGGCGTGTTCGTGCAAATCTGCTCGCGCGCTCCACAAAACTGCTGATCGCATAGCCGCGGAGCGCCGCCCATAGTTTGAGGGTGACATCCGTCCCCAACCCCGACGCGAAGCCCGAGGCAATCGCCATCCCGCTGCTTGGCGAGGAGGCAAGCGTCAGTCGCCGGACAGTCGACGCCGGTGAGGTTCGCGTCGCCACGGTCACCCGCGAACGGGCGCAGCTTGTCGACGTAGACTTGACCAGCGAGCGGTTCGAGATCGAGCACGTGCCGATCAATCGAACCGTCGAAGCCGTGCCTCCTGTTCGGACGAAAGGCGACCTGGCGATCATGCCTGTCGTGGAAGAAATCGTCGTTGTCGAGCGGCGGCTCGCTCTCAAGGAGGAAATCCATATTCGGCGTGTGCGCGATGCGATGCGTCATCGGGAAAGCGTGACGTTGCGGACGCAGGACGCCGTGATCACCCGCGTCGAGGCGGGGCTAGCAAGGGACGGCGAAGCACGCCGTTCACTCGAAACAGAGAACCCTTCACTCTTTAGGAGCGAACACCATGGCTGAAGAAACAATCGTTGCCGTATTCGACACGGCTGCCCATGCCGAGGCCGCCGCCCTCACTGCGCTGGATCATGATCAGCCCGAT
>CAXUIE010000090.1:0-10695 GCA_964250825.1 uncultured Acidisphaera sp.
GACGCGCGTGAACGAGTCTTTGATCGGCTCGCGCGGCGCGGCTCGCCGCCGACCTCGCCCAAGGAGCCGACGCGGCGACCCGCGCCCGGGCCGCGCGGCTGACGGATGCGTTGCTCGACCGGCTCGACGCCGAAAGCAGCCTCGCCGGAGCCGAGCTTGCCGCCGCGGGCGCCGAGGTGCGTCGGGCCGCCCTGCTGCTCGACGCCCTCGAACGCCCCGGCGCGTCGTCCGCCCGTCGCCAGCGGGTCCACGCGGTTCGCAAGCAGCTCGACAGCAACAGTCGCGCGCGTTTTCTCAACGGAGTGGAGCAGGAGTTCACAGCCCCGCTTCGGGCGCAGCTGGCCGAGCGGGCCGACATCGACACCGCCGGGCTCGAAGCGGCGGCGCGGGCACTGCGGCAACTGGAGGCGGTCGGCCGCAAGCTCGGCGGCGGCGGGTTCTACGACGACCTGCTTCGCCGGACGACCGCCGAGGTGCGCGGGCTTCCGGAGCATCCGACCCTGACGCGCGCGGACAAGGTGCGGATGGTGGAGCTGTTGGCCGGGAGCGACGAGGCGTTGGCCATGCTGGCCGGGTGAAGCCGCGACCTTGTCGCCCGCGACCGGGCGCGCCGCGCCGCGATCATTGCCCCGATCCGGGCTGCCTGCCCGCCACCGATGGCCCGGATCGGGGCCAGTTCGGAGCAGTCCTTTGCTCGATGCCCGCGAGGAGGCGGAGCAATGCTTCCGGCTCGATCCGGATGTTCCCCGCCGATCGCGGATAGCCTGGCGGCTCGCCTCCCTGTTCTGGCAATCTCACATCCAGAAAGCGATGGTTCTTTAGGGTGGCGAGGAACCAGAAAAAAGTCTCCGGCATGGTCGCCGGGGTGAGGCAGGTCATCGTGGCGCCTGGCCGCGAGAACACAACGTTGGTCAGTCCGGCTCCGGTGATACCGATGATGCTGCGGGCCCCCTTGAACTTGGCAATCTGCTCCGCAAGCGAGAGCCGGCCTGGGTCGACGATCTCGTAACCTCGTTCCGTCAGGATGGGGGTTAGCTCATCCTCGTTCAGCAGCTTGCGAAACAGCGCGCTACCGCGCGAAACATAGAGGCGCTCCCCTTCCGCAGCAGCAACGCGGCCTGCCAGTTGCCCGAGACATTCGAACACAAGCGGCGACATGAACCGGCTATGTTGTGTGAGCCCGTTGATGACAATGAGCTCTCGGAAAAAGGAAGGTTGACGATCGCGGCGCATGATTGCGGACTCAGGGATGTCGAGCATGGCGAGCGCGTCGCGCATCACCGCGCCCAGCCCTCCGCCTTCCGCGCCAATGACGTAGGCGAGATTTTCTCCTGACAGGTGCCGCCTTGCCAAATATGCCTTCGGCAGCATCTCGATCAGGAAGTGCCCATAATTGTGAGTGCCGCGCTTCTTGCAGAGCACGGCGGGACCCAAATGGACCGGCATCGATCCATCCGCCATGCGCTCTCGAATCGTGCGGCGAGCTGTTTCGATTTCTTCCGGAAGATGGTCGGTTATGCTGGCCTGATAGATGCTCAAATCCTTGTTGAAGACCAAACCCTCGAAGGCGACAAATACGTCGCGCAGCCGAAGGAACTCGATTTTCCGTGCCGTGAATTGGCCGGTGTTCCAGATACTATCCAGCAACCGGAGGAGGTCGGCGGGAATCAGCTCCCTGTGTTCAATAGCGGGATACTCGACCGAGTAGTCCGGCGAGTTCAAGCTGAGGAACTTGGTCCCGATAGGCTCGTCGCCTGAGGAGATTTGCTGGAGCAAGCTACCGTCCTTCCTTGAAAAGCGCCGCCTCGCGCTTGAGGATGTCGAGATAGAGATGCCCGAACGATGCCGACGGCTCGACGTCCTTGCTGACTTCAGGGCTGGGTTGCTCTCCCCTGCGCCATTCGTTGAACGTGGCGACCAGTGCGAATTGGGGACCAAGCCGACGCGCGAGCCGCCACTCCTCCCGGAACGTTTCGCCCCCACGCCGGCCGCCCGGAGGCTTTTTGCCCACTTCCGGCCGCCAAGCGGCGACGATCGTCATGGCTTCGGGATGTCCGTCCCGAATGGCGAATGTCGGCGGTCCGCGATCCTCCCAGGACCAATAGCCGAACCGGCTCACCCGCCCCGGACCTAATAGCTTCGGTTGCTCGGTCAGGAAGCTGGTCATGAAACGAACGGTGAAGCGAGAGTCGGACCACGGTGGCGGCCCGCTCTGGAACGGCGAAGGCGTATCGACGTATACCACCAGTAACGGTTTGCCGAGATATTCTTGCAAGAGCGGCCGATTAGCTGCATTCCCGACGAACTCCGCGTGCACTTGATCCGCCTTGGCTTGCAGCCGCCCATCAGTGATCGCCTCGGGTGCGTGCGGGTTGCCGATCAGGAATGCTATCGCCGGGCGCGCCGGCAATCGCCGATATTCGTCGAACAACGCGCGCGTGGCGTCCTCGATGTAGAGTTGCCAGGGCGCGCCCTTACGGGTGCGGTCGTCCGCACCGATCTGGTTGGACCAGTCGATCAGGATGAAATCCACACCGGCGTCGGCAAGCCACGCTGCGTGCTGGCGCATAACGGAGCGGTCGGCAGAGGCGTAATAGCCAAGCTCCGGCTTGCCCCAGACATCGATCCAGGAAGGCCAGTCAGTCCGATAATGCCAGAGCGAGTAGTCGATCCCGATTCGGCGGTCCTGTGCTGGCGAGGGCCGCACATCGCGAGGAACGATCTCGTCGTCGCCAAACGCAACCATCAAGGCAGATTTCGGCATCCAAGCGCCGAAGAACATAGCAAACCTGCTAGCGAAAGCCGCAACGAGCGCGCTGAGCAATGTCCGACGCGGATTTGATTGCATCGCTCGCCGGACGTCACAGCCCAAAGTGCTGGCTAAAATCCTCGAATGTGCTAAGCGCCGCCGTCGGGATCATATTCAATGAAGCAATATATTTTCTTACGCCCATCTTGCTAAGGTCGAGTGAACGCAACGACTCCGCGATGGCGCCTCGGTTGTCGGCCAGGACCGTGGACGTCGGATCCAAGTTTGTGACAAAGACCAACCCCGTCGGTGAAGCGTCGAGCGCCCGGAAGGTTAGATCCGGGCGAAATTTCTTTAGAATTACAATCACTTTCCAAACGTCCCCAGTCCACCAGTGTGGATGTCTGGATGCAGAGCTGACCGCAAAGTCTGCTTCCTTGCGGCGCGCTATAGCGGCCTCAACGGGAATGCAGTCATGCAGTGCGATGACCGAGTTCGGACGGCAGTGGCGCTCCGTGTTCATGAAGTCGCGAAGCAGGAATTCCGCCAAGTGCAAACCATCTAGGAACGCAAAGTCGATCGTTCGACCCAGAAGCGCCTTGGGATCATGCGCGTAAAAGAAATCGTCGCTTCGCATACGATACAGAAGACAAAACGGCTTGGTTCCGATGAAATCGCCCCGTAAAAGAAATGCTGGATCGATTGCCACCGATTGACACTTAGCGAGCGACAAGGAATCGCCGTTCCGGCTTCCGATCTCCAAATATGTCTTCGGTTGCAACGTGGCGTGAAATCGACGAAGCACTTCAATGTAGTCCTCGCCTCCGAGATCAGGGTGCAGGTCCGAATCGACTGCGGGTTCGACGTCCACGTGCTTCACCTTTCTTGCGAGAGAGTGGGCCTGCGTCACCCGGTAAGCTTGCTCACACATCGCCCACCAACTCCCCAAGGCGATGTCGGTAGCATTCTCGTATGGCGCAAAGCGCTCGACGAAGCCCTTAAGCAGGCCGGTGCCAATCAGTTCGGCTGTTCCCGCCGCGTGACCCGGCTCTGCCTCGGCTACCCAGAGAAGCGTGTTGGGGCCAAACCGCTGTAGCCGGAATGCAAGATCTTCGACATCGGCCGTGCGCTGGCGGACGTTGGACTTCCAGACGAGGATTTTGTCGCCGAGCGCGAGGTCATTGAGGAACTTGCGCCGCAGGAACGCGAGTTTCCTTGCTTCCAAGCCCCGTAGCTCGTCCGCTTCGATTTCACCCTCTTGCTTGAAGGTATGGTAAAGCAGACCAAAGGCATCTTCGCGCACCAGGAACTCGCGCCCGGCTCCCGCCACTTCGACGCGCACCGTCCCGTCGTCGCCTAAACCTTGGAAGCCGCATTCAAGCGCGCGCTTCAGCCGCGCGAGCCGTTGCTCG
Source organism: uncultured Acidisphaera sp. (assembly GCA_964250825.1). Taxonomy (GTDB): domain Bacteria; phylum Pseudomonadota; class Alphaproteobacteria; order Acetobacterales; family Acetobacteraceae; genus CAVWQV01. The sequence continues at coordinate 4,162 of CAXUIE010000090.1, forward strand.
GCCGGGATAAAAAAGCCCGCGAACCGCAGAAGCCCCAGCGGCTCCGCTCCCGCCCGGCGCTGCACGAGGCCAAACTCGCAGTTGTCGCCGAGCGCCTCGAACCGCAACATGAGCTGCTCGCGTTCCCGGCTCAATCCCACGTTTCTCTAAACCATAACGTGTTTGCGCGCACGCCTCGCTCCCTGAAAGCGAACATCGGGGTAATCTACCCGTGTTCGACCGCTGAGCAAAGCGGAGCGCGCCCGCTGTTAGAACGTCTAGCCCGGCTTTTCTCGCCGTAAGGGTTGCTTCGCGCTCACGGCGGACGACGGCGCTTGTCCCGGGGGCCGGGACGCCGGCTCCTGCACTTTCACCTTGCTGCCCTGCTCGAGATTGGCGGGCGGGCTTAGCACCAGCCGCTCGCCGCCGGCGAGCCCATCTCGCACCTCCACGCTGGTGCCGAAATCGCGATAGATCGACACGGTGCGCATGGCGATTGTTTGATCGGGCTGCACCACGGCCACCTGCATGCCTTGCGCATTGAAGATCAGGGCCTCATCGGGCAGGACGACCCCGGGCGCTTCCCGCGGAATGGCGAAGCTCACCTCGGCGTAAAGGCCGGGACGCAGCACGTGTTCGCCGTTGTCCACGTCCACCTGGGCGAGCAACGTTCGCGAGGCCGGATTGAGCGCCACCGAGCTGCGCGCGACACGCCCGCCAAACGTTCGGGCCGGGAGCTCCGGCACCCGCACCGTCGCCTCCAGCCCGTCGCGCAACGAGACCGCGCCACTCTGCGGCACCTGCACGGCGACGCGCAGCAGGTCGTCGCGCTGCACCGTCAGGAGGGGGTTGCCGCCCGCCGCGTCGGCGGTGACGAGATCGCCGGTGTCGACGTTGCGCGTCGTCACCACGCCGTCGAACGGTGCGACGATGCGCTCGAACCCGGTCAGCTCCTGCAAGCGCTGCACGGTGGCGATTTGCGCCCGGAGGTTGGCTTGGGCGACCGCGATGCCGGCCTGGGCGGCGGCGACGCTCGCCGTCGAGGTGTTGACGTTGGCGCGCGTGTTGTCCGCGTTCTGCTTGGTTTCCCAGCCCTCTCCGGCCAGCGTGCTGGTCCGCTGGTTCGTCACGTTGGCGAGCTTGGAGTTGGCTTGCGCTTGCTGCAACTGCGCCTCGGCCTGCTGTTCGGCCGCCTCGAACTGGCCGACCTGCGCCAGGGCCTGCGCGAGTTGCGCATCGAGGTCAGGGGCGGAAACACGTAGCATGAGGTCGCCCTTGCGCACCCGGGTGCCGATGTCCACGCGCCGTTCCGCGACATAGCCCGTCGCGCGCGCGTAAACCGACGCGGAGTCGTACGGCTCCGTTTGCCCGGGCAGGGTCATCGCCACCGGATCGTCGACCCGCTTGGCTTCCGTCACCCGAACGCTCGGCGCGAAGTCGTTGCTTTCTCGCTGGGTTTCACGAGCATCGGCGCCACGCTGCCAACGGCCATAGGCGCCCCAGGCCACCAGCAGCGCGAGCAAAACGGCGACCGGCGCGAATACCCTCAACCGGGGCGGCCGCGGCGTTCCCGAGATGGCCGCCCGCGCCTCCTCCGTCATACGTAGTCCTCCAGCTTCTTGGCTTCGCCGCCACGCAAGGTCGCGTAAAGGAATGGCACGAACAGCAAGGTCGAGCACGTGCCCACGGCAACCCCGCCGAGCACGGCGCGCGCCAGCGCCGCGTTCTGCTCGCTGCCCGCGCCGATGCCGATCGCCATCGGGATAAGCCCCACGAACATCGCCCCCGCGGTCATCAACACCGGCCTCAGCCTTTCACGCCCCGCCTCGATTGCCGCATCAAACGCGCTCGCCCCGGTTTCCTCGCGGTGTTCGCGGGCGAACGTCACGAGCAGGATCGAGTTCGCCGAAGCGACGCCGACGCTCATGATGGCCCCCATCAGGGATGGGATCGAGAACGTCGTTTGCGTCGCGAACAGGCTGATGACGATGCCGCAAAAGGCGAGCGGCAGCGCGGCCAGCACGACGAGGGGGTCGCCCCAGGTCTGGTAGTTGATCACCATGAGCAGGTAAACCGCCGTCATCGCGATCAGCAAGCCGATGCCGATCCGGGTGAACGACGTGTTCATGCTCTCGATCTGCCCGCGCACGAGGATCCGGTCGGGCGGCGAGAGCTGCTTCTGCTCGTCCTGCACGATGCGGCGGATGTCTGCTTGAATACCGCCGAGATCGCGGTCCTGGACGTTGGCGTAGATGTGCAAGGTCGGCGCCGTGTTGACGTGCGTCGCCACCGTCCTCTCGCTTTGGCGCTCCATGGTGGCGAGATTGGACAGCAGGTCCACCGTCCCCGTCCCGGCCGATGCCAGCAGCAGCGGCGTGTTCTGGAGCGCCGACAGCGAGTTGTTGCGGTATTCCGGCGTCTGCACCCAGACTTGATATGGCACCCCGGTTTTCGGGTCGGTCCAGAAGTTCGGCGTCACCTGGAAGCTGCCGCTGAGCGAGACGTCAAGGTTGGACGCGACCTGCTGCTCGGTCAGGCCAAGCTCGGACGCCCGCTGGCGATTCACATCAACCAGGTATTCGGGAGCGTAATTGATCTCATGCAAGTGCACGTCGACCAGGCCGGGGACGCCGCGCATCCGGCGCTCGACCGCTTGGGCAACGGCAAGATCCTTGTCGCGGCTGCGTCCGCTGATCTCCACGTCGATCGGCAGGATGATGCCGAAATCGAGGATCTGCGTGATGATGTCGGCCGGTTGGAAGTAGAACGTGGCGTCCGGGAATTTCCGCCGCAGGATGGGCCGCAGCCGTTTTTGATAGGTGAGCGCCGAATGCGCCCCTGGATTGAGCGGAACCAGGATCTGCCCGTCGTAGTAGGCGACGAACGAACCGTCATTGAACGACAGGTTGTAGTTGATCGACGGCAGCCCGATGTTGTCGATCACGCTGCCAAGCTCCTTGCCGGGCACGACCTGCTTGATCGTGTCCTCGACGCTTTGGAACAGCTGTTCGGCCCGCTCGATGCGGGTTCCGGGTCGCGCGCGCACGTGCAGGGTCATCTGCCCGGCGTCCACCTGCGGGAAATAATCCTGTCCGACGAAGAAATAGAGGCTGCCGCCTAACGCCAGCAATCCACCGGCGATCGAGAGCGTGATCAGGCGATGACAAAGCGCCGCCGTGAGCAGGCCAATGTAGCCGTCGCGAAAGCGGGAGAAGCCCCGTTCGAAACGCGCGTGAAAACGGCCGAAAAAGCCCGGCTTGCGCGGCTTCTCGCCCGCCTCCCGCGCGCCGTGCCGCCGGTCGTACTCGCGCTTGACCAGCACGTCGATCAGGATGGGCACCAAGGTGCGCGACAGCAGATAGGACGCCAGCATCGCGAACACGACGGCGAGCGCCTGCGGCGTGAAGATGTATTTGGGCGCGTCGCTGAGAAACAGAACGGACACGAACGCCGAGCAGATCGCGAGCGTCGAGATCAGCGCCGGCTTGGCGATGCCCGCGGCGCCTTCCGCGACCGCTGGGCGGAACTCCGAGCCGCTCTCCATCAGCCGGTACGTGTTCTCGATCGCCACCGTGGCGTCGTCCACCAGGATGCCAACGGCGAGCGCCAAGCCGCCCAAGGTCATGATGTTGATCGACTCGCCGAGGGCGGCCAGCACCGCGAGCGAGGTCAGGATCGACAGCGGGATGGAGACCAGCACGATCAGCGTCGACCGCCAGGAGCCGAGGAACAGCAGGATCATCAGCCCGGTTAGCCCGGCGGCGATCACCGCCTCGCGCACCACGTCGAAGATCGCCCCGGAGACGAACACCGACTGGTCGAACACGGGCGTGATCTGCATGTCCTTCGGGGCGGCGGCGCGGATCTGCCCAAGCATCCCTTTCACGTTGTTGACCACGGACAGCGTGGACGCGTTGCCGTTCTTGAGGATGGTCAGCAGCACGGAGCGAACGCCGCCGGCGCGCACGATGTTCTGCTGCGGCGGCCCGCCGTCGCGCACATAGGCGACGTCGCGCACCAGGATCGGGCTGCCGTTCACCACCTTGACCGGCATATCGTTGATGCTGGCGACGGCCTCGGGGACCGAATTGAGCTTGATGGGATACTGGTTGCCGCCGATCTTGGCGAGGCCGGAGGGGACCGTGACGTTCTGCGCCGAAACCGCGTTGGTGACGTCGTCGGGGGTCAGCCCATATGCTTGCAGCGCGTGCAGGTCGATGTCGACCATGATCTGGCGCGGCGCGCCGCCGTACGGCGGCGGCATCGTGGCTCCCGGATTGGTCGAAAGCGTTTGGCGGATGCGGTACTGCGTGTAGTCGTAGAGCTGCTGCTGGGTTTCCTTGGTCGACGACATCACGAGCTGAAGCACCGGCACCGACGAGGCGGTGAAGCGCATCACGACCGGCGGCTGGATGCCGGCGGGCATCACCGCGCGCACCGCGTTGGTGGCGGCGACGATTTGCGAGATCGCGAGATCGATGCTGACGTCCGGCTGGAAGTAGATGCGCTGGATCGCGACGCCCTGGAGGGTGGTGCTCTCCATGTTGCGGATGCCGCTGACGTTGTTGCTGACCGAGACCTCGGCGTAGGTCGTCACCCGCGATTCCATCTCGGGGGTGTCGAGGCCGGTATAGGTCCACACCACCGTGACAACCGGGATGTTCACCTCCGGCAGCACGTCCTTGGGCATCACCACGCAAGCGCCCACCCCGGCCAGCAGGATCAGGATAGCCAGGACGTAGAAGCTGTTGCGGAACTTCAGGGCATACTTGACGAGCCACATACGTGCTGGATCACCTCCCGGGGCTGCGCCTCAGCGCGCAACGCGACGGGGAGGTTCCAGGCCGCCCCGGACCACAGATAAGCCGCCGGGGGGCAAGCTCAACGTCATGGCAGGGATGAAGCCGCGCCATCCGGGCCGCCAACTTCCGGCTCGACAGCACCGCGGGACTGGGCCGACGACCAGAGCAAGAGAAGCCTACCGATTCTGCCGCGGCAGGGAGCGGATGTAGTCGAGGCAGGTTTGAAGATCCAGGACGTCGGCATATCGCCGGCCCATGTCGCGGAGGTTCGCCACGTGCGGCCCCTCCTCCACGTCGCCAACGCAATCCTCGGGCACCGTCACGCGGAAGCCGTAGCTGAACGCGTCGACCACGCTCGCGCGCACGCACCCCGAGGTCGTGCAGCCGGTGACGATGATCGTGTCCACGTTCTGACGCACGAAATACGGGGCCGCGGCGGTTTGAAAGAAGATGGAGGGGGCGCCCTTGCCCATCACCACGTCGTAGGAAGGATCATGGATTCGCGGATCGAGCCGCGCGGCCTCCGAGCCGTGCCGCAGCGTTTCGAGCACAGGCGGCACCTTCCAGTGCGGCGCATCGGCAGGACCATGATAGGCCGTGAAGCAGGAGGCGACCGGGAGCCCGGCGGAGCGCGCCGCGCGCAGCAGCACCGCCGTGTTCTCCACCGCGCGGTCAGTGAGCTCGGCACCGCCAAGCGGGAAGCGCGCGTCGGTGAACGCGAGCTGGAAGTCAACCACCGCGATGCCGGGACGCTGGCCGAAGCCGACCCGCCCGCCGCCGTAGCCGCGCCGCTCGTAGTCATCCATGTGCCACCCTCCCCAAGCTCTCGCGCTCCGCCGACCGCGAGTCGCCCGAACAGCGCAACCGAACTAGCAAGAACCGTGCCGTTGGGTCCGATCAGGATAGGGTCGCCGGGCCAGGCCGTGTCACGATCCATGCAGCTCGTCGAACGCGACGTCGGGCATGAAGCCTCGATAACATAGGGGTCGACGGCGCTGCCGCCCGCCTAGTTTTTGGATGCGCTCCGGCCCGAGGCGCTGGCCAGGTTCTTGCCACCCAGGACGCGCGAGAGGCGCAGCGCTCGCCGGTGCAACTCCTCGCCGAGTTCGTCGAGCCCGGTTGCTTCCATGCGCTCGCGCAGTCCTACCATCACCAGGGCGTCGATGGTGTTGTCGGGCATGATGACCGGCGCCGCGACGATGCCGACGCCGCGAATATACCGTCCATCGTCGATGGCGTAGCCGTTTACCTTGGTCGCCCTCACCTCTTCGCGCCAGGCGGCGAGGCTGGGCGCCGCATCCCAGCGCAGCGCGGCGAAGCGCTTGCGGATATCGGGCCAGGGCGCGCCGCAGAACGCGGCGACGCAGCGGCCGGTGGCGCTGATCAGCGCCGGGAAGCGGCTGCCGATCGCGACATGCAGCTGCAGGGGCGAGGCCGAGCGGGCAAGCGCCACGACCGTCATGTGCTCCAAGCCGCTCGCCTCGACGCCGAGCGCGGTGACGCCGTATGAGCGGGACAGCTCGTCGAGGTCGGTCTGCACGGCGGCGGAGAAGGTGTGCTGACGCAGCGCCGTGTGCGCCAACGCCACCAGCCCGGCGCCCACGGCGTACTTCTTGGTTTCGGGATCGACCGAGATCAGCTGCTCCTCGACCAGCACGCGCAGGATGTGCAGGCACGTGCTAGGAACCAGGCCGAGGGCGCGCGCGATCGCGGGCACGCCGGACACCGTGGGCGAGGTGCTGCGCGCGTTGGA
>CAXUIE010000091.1:0-1217 GCA_964250825.1 uncultured Acidisphaera sp.
TGTTCGGGCTGAACGAGCAGGCCCTGCTGGTTCTGCTGCCGGTCTGGGGCGTGCGGAGCGGGCTCGGGCCAGCGGTCGCCTCGGCGTGCCTATCGGCGATTTTCCTGGGCTCCATCACCTTGCAACTGCCGATCGGCCTGCTGTCGGACAAGGTGCGGCGCGTCGTCGTGCTGCGGCTGTGCGGCGCTGCCGGGCTCGGCGGCGCCGTCCTGCTGGCCGTCGCCCCGGCCGCCCGCGCAGCCGAGCAGCGGCAGGCAGGCGAGCGCGGTGATCGCGGCGTTGACGAGGAAGGGCGGCCAGCCCGCGATGCCGGTCAGCGACAACAGCAGCGGACCGGTGGCCAATCCGGCCGAGAGCGCCGCCGCGTAGAGTCCGAGCACCCGGCCCCGCGCCGCCGTCCCGGCGAGCTGCGTGATCCAGGCCTCGCTCCCGGCGAAAATGCTGGAGCCGATGACCCCGAGCAGGATACGCAGCGCGAACCACGCCTCGATGCCGTCGAACACCCGCATCATCGGGAACGCGACGAGGTCGCAACCAAGGTACAGCAGCAGGAAATTGCGCGGGCCGAGCAGCCGCACGCCGCGCGGCATCAACAGCGGCCCGAGCATGACGCCGAGGAACGCCCCGCCCGCGTTGAGGCCGTTGAGCGTCGCGTCCACGCCGCGCGCTTCGAGGGTCAAGGACAGCAGCGGGCTGCTCTGGCCGATGCCGACACCGAACACCGTCACACAGCCGATCGCGGCCGCGAGGCTCCAGCGCCGCGACCCCGGCGAAGGCGAACTTTCCCCCACGTTGTTCATGCGCGTTGAGTGCACGGGCCGGAGGCGGGCGTCAAAGCCGGCGAACCCGCCACGCCGCCCGCCGTTGATGATTTTCGAGGAGGAGCACCGTCGATGTCCGCACATCCGCCCCCCGTGCCGCCCGAGCAGCAATCGGACAAGGGGCCGGGCGGCGCCCCCCCCGCCCCGGCCGCTCTCATGCCCCAGCGCGACCTGCTCCTGCCGTGGGCCACCGTGCTCGACAACGCCGGGTTGGCCCTGCGCGCGACGGGCGTTTCCCGACGCCAGGCGCGGGAGCAGGTGGCGCCGTGGCTGCAGCGCTTCGGCCTGGGGGATTTTGCCTCGGCGCGGCCGGCAGCGCTCTCCGGCGGCATGCGCCAGCGCGTGTCGTTTCTCCGCACGCTGCTGGCCGGCAAGCCCGTCCTCGCCCTCGACGAG
>CAXUIE010000091.1:1227-10588 GCA_964250825.1 uncultured Acidisphaera sp.
GAAGCGCCGCACAAGGCGAACCCGCCGACCAGCACCCGCGACAGCGGCGTTTCGGGCGGCGGCGGCGAGCAGGACACGCGCCACACTCACACGCGCAAGCGATCCTGAAACGCGGAACTCGGCCTTCCTATGTTCGACCCGCCGCAGGGACTGGTGGTTCACTCCCGCGAGCCATTCAACGCGGAGCCGTCGCTCGCTCGGCTGCGCGCGGCCTTCGTCACGCCGCAGCGAGACTTCTACGTGCGGAGTCACGGCCCGGTGCCGGTGTTGCGAGCCGACGGGCACCGCGTGCGGGTTGCCGGCCGGGTCCGGGCGCCGCTTGATCTATCCGTGGAACGACTGCGCGAGCGGTTTCCGCTTCGAACGGTGACGGCGACCTTGCAGTGCGCGGGCAACCGGCGCGCCGATTACCAGCAAGTGCGCCCAACCGCCGGCGATCCGTGGCAGCCAGGCGCGATCGGCAACGCCGCGTGGACCGGCGTCTCGCTGGCCGACGTGCTGGGCGCGGCCGGCGCGGACGCCAGCGGCGACCTCCATGTCGAGTTCACGTGCTGCGACGAAGTGCGAGCCGACGGCGAGCGGTTCCGCTACGGCGTGTCGATCCCGATGCGCAAGGCGCTGGCGGACGAGGTGCTGCTCGCCTTCGCGATGAACGGCGAGGCGCTGTCGCCCGCGCACGGGTATCCGCTGCGCGCCATCGTGCCCGGCTACGCCGGCGTGCGCAGCGCCAAGTGGCTGGCCGCGATCGAGGTGCGCGACAGCCCCTCGCCGAATCCCATGCAGCAGCGCGACTACAAGCTCGTGCCGCCGCACATGACAAAGGAGACCGTGGACTGGGAGGCCGGCATGACGATCAACGACATGCCGCTGAACGCCGCGATCTGCGAGCCGGCCCGCAACGCGGAGCTTCCCGCCGGTCCCGTCACCTTGCGCGGCTACGCGGTCGTGTCGGGCCGCGCGGTGGCGCGGGTCGACGTCTCGGCCGACGGCGGACGTAGCTGGACGCAGGCGATCCTGGAACCGCACGCGCCAGCGCCCTGGGCCTGGGCGTTCTGGCGGGCGCGCCTCGATCTTCGGAAGGGCGAGCACGAACTCGCGGTGCGGGGCTGGGACAGCGCCGGGCAAACCCAGCCGGCCCTGCCAGACGACACCTGGAACTTCAAGGGCTATCTCTGCGCCGCGTGGCACCGGGTGCGGGTGAACGCGGTGTGAGCCGCTTCCTGGCAAACCCCGTCCGATTTAGCCTCGCGCCAAACGGGGGAGTGAACGCATGGTCCGGTGGCTGCTGCGCGCGGCGGGATGCGCGGTTCTGATGGTCGCGGCGACGGCGGCGCGGGCGGAGATCGCGGTCGTGTCGACCGACGCCCACACCGTGCTGGACGACGGCAAGCAGGTGGCGCCTCCCAACGCGCCCGCCGACACGGTCGCCATCGTCGACATTGGCGCATATCCGCCCAAGATCATCGGCACGGTGGAGGCGCCCGGCAGCGTGGTCGGGCCGCCGACGGCGGTGGCGGTGGCACCCGACGCGAGCTGGGCGGTGGTGACGTCCGCAACCAAGGCGGATGCGGCCGCCCCCGGCGGCATCGCGCCCGACGACCGCGTGTCCGTCATCGACCTCGCGAGCACGCCGCCCAAGATGGTGCAGTCGTTCCGAGCCGGGGCGGGCGCGACCACCGTGCGGTTCACGCCCGACATGAAGCTCGCGCTCGTGGCCAACCGGATGGAGGGCACGGTTTCGCTGTTCACGATCGACGGCCGCGCGCTGACGGCGGCCGGCAAGCTCGACCTCGGCAATCCGAAGGCCGGTCCGAGCGGCATCGCCGTGCTGCCCGACGGCAAGACGGCGCTGCTGTCGCGCGACGGCGACAGCATGGTGAGCGTGCTGCACCTCGACGGCGCGCATGTCGGCATCGACCCGCGCCCGATCACGGCGGGTATGAAGCCGTACACCTTGGACATCAACGCGGGCGGCACCCTGGCGGCGGTCTCCAACATGGGGCGTGGCGACGGCGACGCCGACAGCGTGAGCCTGATCGACCTCACCAAGCAGCCATTCCGCACGGTCGCGTTCATCACGGTGCCGAGCGGTCCCGAGGGGCTGAAGTTCTCGCCCGATGGCAAGTTCCTGGCGGTGGGCTCGCAGAACGGCACCACCAAGCCGGCGTCCTCGACGTTCCTCGGCACGCAGGGGCGGCTGTCGCTGTTCGCCCTCGAGGGGCAGACGCCCCGGCTGGTGGGGGAAGCGCCGATCGGCAAGTGGAGCCAGGGCATCGCCTTCTCCCGCGATGGCCGCACCATCCTGGTCGAGAACATGGTGGAGCGGACCCTGTCGGTGTTCCGGTGGGAGAACAACGTGCTTACCAAGGCCGACCCGTTGCCGATGCCCGCCGGCCCGGCGGCGATCGGGACGGCCGGGCCGTGAGCCGCGCGGCTCGTCGCCGTCGGGCTCGGTCGGTGGCGGTTCGGGCTCGGCCTCGGGTTCGGGGACCGGCGGGCGGGCGACCGGCGTGGACGCGAGCTCTCGACATTCAGCCAGAACTAGCTGAAGTCTTGTAACTACTTTAGACTGCGTTTCTAAATCCAGTAAGGCAACGGGAAGTGTTCGCCCCGGTCCGGCGAGCAGGTGCGCGCCGGCCTGCTGCTGTAAACTGCGGCCAGCGGCACGCAAGGCACGCTGGGCGGGTGGTCGATACAGTCGGAAGGCAGTGATGTGGCGGGCCATGCCCGATAGCGATGATCACTACGTTTTCGCTGTGGCACTCTGAGTGTCAGAGGCGCTGAAAGCGCCCACGGCGGTTCCCGCCGTTATGACAGATCCAGGCCCTGCCCGAATGCTCGCTTGACATCAGGACGGACCCGCGACGCGGCTGGAGGACCGCAAGAATTGCCGCAGTAAACTCTGGCCAAGGCATCGAAATCGGCCGTTCGATCACGAGTGATGTCTTATGGGGAAGGACGTTCGCGTTCAGCCCCATCCGGTCTTAAGCCTCGTCAGAGCCTTGGCGGCTACCGCGACATGGCCTTTTGTCTCGCCCTCATCCCGGATGCCTTCCAAACCGAATCGATCCTCTTGCCGGGCGGCTCGCGATGGGTTACATGTAACCAAATTGGAGGATCGAATCATGGCACCGGTGGGAGGCGTCAAGCCCACCAAGGTGAAGGTTCAGGAGCACCGCGACCGGCTGCGCGCCCTAGGCCTGCGGCCGATCCAGATTTGGGTGCCGGACGTGCGGGCGTCGTCCTTCCGGGCGGAGGCGCACCGGCAATCCCTGGCCGTGGCAGCAAGCGCCCATGCGGCCGAGGATCAGGCGTTCATCGACGCGGTGTCCGACAGGGACGATGAATGAGGCGGGGCGACATCTGGACCGTCTCCGGCGGGAAGGACTATGCGGGCAAGCCGCGCCCCGTCGTCATCGTGCAGGACGACAGCTTCGACGCGACGGACTCGATCACGATCTGCGCCTTCACCACGGACCCGACAGAAGCGCCCCTGTTCCGGCTGCCCATGGAGCCGAACGAGCGTAACGGGCTGCGCTCTCCCTCCCGGCTGATGGTGGACAAGTTCACCACCGTCCCGAAGTCCACGGTCGGCGAACGGATCGGACGGCTGGACGACGAGGATATGGGTCGGTTCAACCAGGCCGTGATGGTGTTCCTGGGCTTGGCCGTGTCGCCGAGAATAGGCCGGAAAGGGGAATGATGAGAAACGCCGCGACCGAGGTGTATCCGGGCGTGTCGTGGCGCAATCATGGGCCATTCTGCTTGCCGTCTGCTGGCGTGATACTGCCGACATGCCCCGGCCTGTCCGAAAACCTGCCCCCACCGCGTCCGAGCAGCTTGAAGCGTTGCTGGGCTATCCTTGGCCGTTTCCGGGTCGGCCGCCGAAGCACAACCTCTCGACTTGGGCCGTCATCGACGACTGGCCGGAGCATATGCCGGTCACGGAGGCCGAGGTGGAAGTGTTCAGCCGCTTCTTCCGCGACCACTTCGAGTTGGAGTTCTATCTCAGGAAGCTGGCGAAGAACGGGGTGAAGCTCGTCTCCATCACGCAGGAGATGGGCGACGATCCCATGCACGTCATGATGCGACAGATCATGGCGCTGTTCGACGAATATCAGTCGAAGGAAAACGCCAAGCACGTCATACGAGCCTTGAAGGAGAACGCCCGGCAAGGCTTCTGGAACGGCTCCCTGCCGCCCACCGGCTATCGGGTCGTCGCGGCCGAGCAGCGCGGCGCGAAGGTCAAGAAGAAGCTGGAGATCGACCCGCTCCATGCCGAGACTGTGCGGCTGATCTATCGGCTGGCGCTTCACGGCGACGGCGACCACGGCCAAATGGGCGTGAAGAACATCGTCAGCTACCTCAACCGCAACCGCATCTTCACCCGTGACGGCGGGCGCTGGGGCATCGGCCAAGTCCACCGCATCCTGACCCGCCGCACCTACATGGGCGAGCATGGACCCGCTCTCTGACGTTTCTATCGTTGCTGAAACCGCGCATCGTCGGTGCCGGCGGCTTCGACCTGGCCGGCGCATGGGCGATCGGCTTCCCGCAACACCAGGGGATCAAGTGCTACGCCGTCGCGCTTGGCCGATGCTGGCTGGCGATGGAGGGCGCGAGCGAGCCGCTCGCGCTTGTGGAGGGCGATTGCTTTCTCCTGCCCCACGGGCGGCCGTTCCGCTTGGCGAGCAATCTGGCGGTGACGCCGGTCAGCTATACGGAACTGGTGCGCGATCGCGACGTGCGTTCCTGGATGGGGGCGGTGAATGCCTGATCGTCGGGGGCCACTTCGAGCTCTCCGGCGCCCAGTCCCGCCTCCTGCTCGGCGCGCTGGTACCAGCGGTCCATCTTTACAGCGAGGCGGATCGCACCGCGATGCGCTGGGCCCTGGATACAATGCGCCTGGAACTGAGTCGCCGTCAGCTCGGTGCGTCCCTGATGGTGCAGCAGTTGGCGCAGATGATCCTTGTCCAGGCTTTCCGCCTTCATATCGACGAACGGAGCAGTGGCGGCTCCGGCTGGTTGTTCGCGCTCACTGATCCCCAACTGCGCCGGGCGCTCGAGGCGATCCAGGCCGACCCCGCGCGCCGATGGACCGTTGCCGAGTTGGCGCGGGAGGCGGGCGCTTCCCGGTCGAGCTTCGCACGGCGCTTCACGGAGCGGCTGGGCCGTGCGCCGATTGAATATCTCACGCTCTGGCGCATGATGCTCGCGGCAGACCGCCTGCAGGCAGGCGAGGCCATCAAGGTTGTCGCTCGCTCGCTTGGGTACGGCTCCGACCTTGCGCATGGCACGGGTGCTGTCCGCCATCGGCGCCTTCTGCAGCCACGGTCGCCGAACTCGCCAAAACTCCGAGCCTCGCGGAGACGCCGCTTCTCTCGTTGCTTGTCCTGAGCTGGCGAACGGCCATCGGAGACGGCTCGCCGAGCGTCGATACATTTCTCTCGCGCTCGCGCGAGGGAAATGCCGGCAGCGCCATACCTGCCGAACACGACCGTCTCTCGGCGGCCATGGAGGCGGTAGTCATGTCGGAACGAGATCGCCCCAGACGGGGAGACGTGGACGTACATGCCGTCCCGGTCGGTGACCTTGTAGGACTTGGCCTTGCGCCTGAGGTTCTTCAGCGCAACATCGGTGAGCATAACGGGCTCCTCTAGAGGATACCGTCACCCCGGTGCGGCGCCACCACCACCCACATTTTCTCAGCGCTGACAGCGACTACGCTGAACAAACTACCGTCAACCGGGTTATTGAGGCTGACGGTATGGCCGCCTGGGTTCAAAATCAAGCAGAGCGCGACCGTCGGGTTGCCCGTCATCTGCGATCTCTGCGCATCGATAGTTGCCGATAGTAGGATGGCAAAGAATACTTCCATACAATTTATTAGATGGCATTTTCCGACTGTGCTCGATAGGCACCGAGCCTGCCGAATTATTCCCACTCGATGGTCCCGGGCGGCTTGCTGGTCACATCGTACGTCACTCGGTTGATCCCGCGCACCTCGTTGACGATGCGGTTCGCAACGCGCGCGAGGAAGCCCATGTCGAACGGGTAGACGTCCGCCGTCATGCCATCCGTGCTGGTGACGGCGCGGAGCGCGCAGGCGTGGTCGTAGGTCCGGCCGTCGCCCATCACGCCGACCGTGCGAACCGGCAACAGCACGGCGAAAGCCTGCCAAATCGCGTCGTATAGTCCCGCGGCCCGGATTTCCTCGAGGTAGATCGCGTCCGCCCGCCGCAGCATGTCGAGCTTGTCGCGGCTGACCGCGCCAGGAATGCGGATCGCGAGCCCGGGGCCGGGGAACGGGTGACGGCCGACGATCGCGTCGGGGAGGCCGAGCTCGCGGCCAAGTGCCCGCACCTCATCCTTGAACAGCTCGCGCAGCGGCTCGACCAGCCGCATCCGCATCCGCTCGGGCAGGCCGCCGACATTGTGGTGCGATTTGATGGTCGCACTCGGGCCGCCGCTCACGCTCACGCTCTCGATCACATCCGGATAAAGCGTCCCTTGCGCGAGGAAGTCAGCGCCGCCGAGCTTGGCCGCTTCCGCCTCGAACACCTCGACGAACACCCGGCCGATCGTCTTGCGCTTGGTTTCCGGATCGGTGACGCCCTCTAATTGCGCGAGAAACAAGTCGGACGCGTCCCGGTGCACGAGGCGGATGTTGAACCGGTCGCGGAACGTGCGATCCACCTCCGCGGCCTCGCCCTGCCGCAAGAGGCCGTGATCGACGAAGATGCAGGTGAGGCGGTCGCCGATCGCTTCGTGGATCAGCACGGCGGCGACCGATGAGTCGCCGCCGCCCGACAGCCCGCAGATCACCCGGCCCTCGCCCACCTGCGCGCGGATCCGCTCCGCCGCGCCGGCACGGAAGCCCGCCATCGTCCAACGCCCGGACAGCTCGGCCACGCGGTGGGTGAAGTTGCGCAGCAGGGCGGCGCCGTGCGCGGTGTGGGCGACCTCCGGGTGGAACTGCACGCCATAGAAGCGGCGCGCGTCGTCGGCGATGATCGCGTAGGGCGCGCCCTCGGTTCCGGCGACCGGGCGAAAGCCGGGCGGCAGGCGTGTGACGCTGTCGCCGTGGCTCATCCACACCTGCTCGCGCGTCCCCGCCTCCCAGGCGCCGTGAAACAGCGCGCAATCCTCCTTGATGTCGACGAACGCCCGGCCGAACTCGCGCCGCAAGGACGCGTCCACCGCGCCGCCGAGCTGTTCGCACATGGCTTGTTGTCCGTAACAGATGCCGAGCACCGGCACGCCGGCCTCGAACACGCAATGCGGCGCGCGCGGTGACTGTCCTTCCGTGACGCTGGCCGGGCCGCCCGAAAGGATGAACGCGCGCGCGCCCCAGGCGGCTATGCGGCCGGGATCGGCGTTGAACGGCCATATTTCGCAATACACACCGCTCTCGCGCAGCCGACGCGCGATGAGCTGCGTCACCTGGCTGCCGAAATCGAGGATCAGGACGCGCTCGGCTTCGAGCTCTTGGAGGCTGGCGGTCATGATTGCTTTCAATGGGGGCGGCGTGCGGCGACTCACGACGCTTGGGGCGACGCCTGCAGCAGCTTCTCGATTGGGTCCCAAACGAACGCGGTCTGGATCAAGGACTGTCCGCCAACCACCGTTACGGATTCCGCAACGGCGCGGCCGCCGAGTCGCTGATAGAACCATCGGCTCGGGTTGTCGCGCAGCACCCAAACGAAGATCGACCGACAGCCCGCCTCGGCAAGCTGGAGCGCCGTCGCGCGCATCAGCCGGCGGCCGACGCCTCGGTCGCGGAAATCGTCCAGCACGTACAGCGTCTCGATCTCGCCCTCGCCGAGACGCCTGTCACCGATGGGCCCGCCGCGGCCGCGCCCGCCGGTGGCGAAGCCGATCACCCGGGGGGTGGTGCCGGGCAGCGCCTCGGGGCCGCTGACGGTGGCGACAAAGACGGGCATGCCGGCCCGGATCGTTTGGTCGTAGTGCGCGGCCTGGCGCGGCACCGACATACGGGCCAGAAAGTCGTCGGGCAGAATGCCGGGATACGTGCTGCGCCAAGCCGCGACGTGAACCGCCCCCATCGCGATCGCGTCGGCCGGCCGGGCGCGGCGGATGGAGATCATGCGACCCGCTCCAGCACCGCGCCGAAGAACCCATCGGTGCCGTGGGAGCGCGGTGTAAGCGACAGGAAAGGGCCGGGGCAGGGCAGGGCGCCCAGCGTCCAGGCCTCCGCGAGAGGGCGGATCGCAAAACCCGAGTGGCGCGAAAGGAAGCCGGACACCTGCGCCTCGTTTTCCTCGTCGATGAGCGAACAGGTAGCGTAGACCAAACGCCCGCCGGTGCGAACCAGGGGTGCGGCGGCGTCCAGGATAGCCGCTTGCCGGGGCAGCAACTCGGCGAGGTCACCGGGGGTCAGCCGCCCGCGCGCGTCCGGATTGCGCCGCCAGGTGCCGGTCCCGGTACATGGCGCATCCACCAGCACGCGGTCAAACGTTCCGGCCCGCCGCTTGGCCCATTTGTCGCCGGCCTCGATCAGATGCCGCTCGACGTTGGAGGCGCCCGCGCGGCGGAGGCGGCGGACCGCACCCTCCAACCGTGCTGGGGAGATGTCGCAAGCGGCGACGTAGCCCCGATTCCGCATCATCATCGCCAGTGCGAGGGTCTTGCCGCCCGCGCCCGCGCACCAGTCCGCGACTCGCATCCCCGGCCGCGCGTCGACCAGGGCCGCGACCAACTGGCTTCCCTCGTCCTGGATTTCCACGAGCCCGCCCTGGAACG
The DNA here is from genome assembly GCA_964250825.1 of uncultured Acidisphaera sp. Taxonomy (GTDB): domain Bacteria; phylum Pseudomonadota; class Alphaproteobacteria; order Acetobacterales; family Acetobacteraceae; genus CAVWQV01. The sequence goes on from CAXUIE010000091.1 coordinate 9,991, forward strand.
CGGCGCCCGTCGTGAGCGCGGTCCGCCCGGGCAGGCGGAGGCCCCAGGGCGAGAGCGGCGTCGGCTCGGCCTCAAGCTTCTCGGTCGCCAATGCCGCCTGCGCATCGGCGCGGTTTGTCCTCAGCAGGTTTACCCGCAGGTCGAGCGGAGCCGCTTCCTCAAGCGCCTGCATCTCGTCCGGGAGCGCGTCGCCGAACCGCGCGACGAGATATGGGAGAAGCCAGTCGGGCAGCTCGAAGCGGACGGCGTCCGGCATGGACGGGTGCTCGAGCGTGCGGCCTTCGATGGTCTTGAGCCCGGCGCGTTCGCCGGCGTCGAGGGCGGTCGGGCCGAACCGGCCGCCCGAGAAGGATTGCGCGACCCCGGCCAAGTCCCAGCCTTCCAGCAGCAGCGAGGCGGCGACCAGCATGCGCGGCTCGCGGGCCAGGCGGGCGGCCTCGAGCCACCAGGATAAGCGCCGGCGCGCGCGCAGGATCGCCCAAGCGCGGGCGGACACGGCGCGGCGGTCGCCCGAGCCGATGAAACGGCGGCTGCGGAAGAATTCGTTGGCGACGGCGTCGGCGGGCTTGCGGGGAGCGGCCTCGATGGAGTCCAGCAG
>CAXUIE010000092.1:0-10554 GCA_964250825.1 uncultured Acidisphaera sp.
CGCCTGGCCGTCGCTATAAACGGCGGCGCCGGCCACGATGGTCGCGATGAAGCCGTCCGTTCGTTGGATCAGCCGCTTTCCCCCTCCGGGCATGTCGTAGACCATTTCCGGACCGCGCAGCGTCATCCGGTCGTAGTCGATGACGTTGATGTCGGCCTTGAGGCCGGGGTGGATCAGCCCGCGGTCGTCGAGGCCGATGGCGGCGGCGTTGTCGCGGGTGAGCCGCTTGACCGCCCAGGCGAGCGGGAATTGGCCGCCCCGCGCGCGATCGCGCGTCCAGTGGGTGAGCGTGTAGCTGGTCGCGGTCGCGTCGCACATGATGCCGACATGCGCGCCGCCATCGCCAAGCCCGAGCAACGTGTGCGCGTCCTCCATCATCTCGCGGACCACGTCCAAGTTTCCGCCAACGTAGTTGGTCACGGGCAGATACAATATCGCTCTGCCGTCGCTCTCCAGCATCATGTCATAGGCCAGCTCATCGGCCGGCTGTCCGGCGCGGGCGGCACGGGCGGCGATGCTGGCCTCGAGCGGGGGCTCGTAGTCCGGCGGATCGCCCAGCGGAAAGATCTGTGTCCAGCGCTCGGCCCGACGGGAAGCGCGGTCGTTGGCGTCGTCTTCCGCCGCTTCGGCGAGCAGCCGGGCGCGGAACGCCGGCGCGCGCAGGACGGCGAGACGCTCCTGGAACGGCAGATGCGCGATCCGCTTGTAGCTGGGTCGGCCCATGAACGGGTTCTGCGACAGTTCGAAGCCGAGCAACACGCTCGTCGGGCGCGACCGGACCTGTCCGGTGATGCGAAGCCCGTCACGGTTTGCTTCGCCGATCCGGTCGAGCAGCCTGCGCCATTCGCCCGGGCGCGCATTGTTCTGCAGGAGGGTGATAGTCATCGGCCGCCCCGAGCCGGCGACGAGCCGGCGAAGCATGTCGAACTCGGCGTCGGGTTCGTCGAAATCCGACACCACTTGCAGCCAGCCGGCGCCCGTCTTTCCCACCGCGTCGGCGATGGCGCGGAGCTCGGCTTCGGCGGCGTTCAACGTGGGCGTCGGCTCGCCCGCCACCGTCCGATGGTTGAGCGTGCGGGAGGTGGAGAAACCGAGCGCGCCCGCGCGGATGCCCTCGGCGGCCAAGCGGGCCATCTCGGTCCGGTCAGCCTCGGTCGCCGGCTCCCGCGCGGCGCCGCGCTCCCCCATGACGTGGACCCGCAGCGCGGCGTGCGGGACCTGGGCGGCAAGGTCGATGTCAAAGCGGCGCCCGGCGAGCGCATCGAGGTATTCGGGGAAGCTTTGCCAGTTCCACGGCAGCCCTTCCGTCAGCACCACTTCCGGGATGTCCTCGACGCCCTCCATCAGCTTGACCAGCATGTCCCGCCGCTTCGGCAGGCAGGGCGCAAAGCCGACGCCGCAATTGCCGAGCAGCACCGTGGTCACGCCGTTCCAAGACGAGGGCGTGAGACGGCTGCTCCAAGTCGCTTGCGCGTCGTAATGCGTGTGCACATCGACGAAGCCGGGAGTGACGATCTTGTGGCGCGCGTCGATCTCCTCGGTGCCGCGCGTCAAGCCGCGACCAATCGCGGCGATCCGACCCTCGACGATCCCGACATCGCTTTGGTAGGGTTGTCCGCCGGTGCCGTCGATGACGGTGCCGCCGCGAACGACAAGCTCGAAATCGAGGGCCATGCTTCCATCTCCGTGGCGTCCGGCAAAGTGACCCTGATGTGGTCCCGGCGCAACCGCGTCGGAAAGTAACCCGAGGCCGCGCCGCGCGTTCGCAGGCGACGAACAGCCGGGGGGCGACCATGCCGATCTCGCCGACCCATCACACCGCCGTCCTGAACGGCATCAAGCAGCATTGGGTCGAGGCAGGCGACGGGCCGCCGGTGATCCTCCTGCATGGCTTTCCCGAGACCTTGTATGCATGGCGCAAGCAGATCCCGGCGCTTGCTCCGTATCACCGCGTCGTCGCCCCCGACTTGCGCGGCTACGGCGAGACCGAGAAGCCGCCCTCCGGCTACGACAAGCGCACGATGGCCGCCGACCTCGCCGCACTGATGGACCATCTCGGCATCCACCGCGCGCCGATCATCGGGCACGACCGGGGCGCGCGCGTGGCGACCCGGTTCGCCAAGGACCACCCCGACCGGATCGAAAAGCTCGGCGTGCTCGACAACATTCCCACGCTCGTCATCTTCGAGCAGATGGATGCGACGATCGCGCGCGGCCACTGGTTCTTCATTTTCAATCAGGTGCCGGATTTGCCCGAAGCGCTGATCGCGGGCCGGGAAGAAATATGGCTCCGCTACATCCTCCAGGGCTGGACCTACGATCCCGAGGCGCTGACGCCGGAGGACATCACCGCCTATGCCCGCGCCTACCAGAAGCCGGGCGCGGTGCGCGGGGCGCTGAGCGACTACCGGGCCGCCAAGGAGGATGTGGCGCAGGATAAGGCGGACGCCGACGTGAGGATACGCTGTCCGACCCTTGCACTTTGGGGCGAGGATTTCGAGCTTGTCGGCAGGATGTGGCCGGTGGAGCAAATCTGGCGGGAGCTGGCCCCCGATATGCGCGCCGTCTCCATCCGCCGATGCGGCCACTTGCCGCACGAGGAGCGGCCGGACGCTGTCAACACCGCCTTGCGCGACTTTCTCGGCCGCTGATCCTGCACCTTCACGCTATCAGCCGACGTCGTATTGCTTGAGCCAGGCGAGCGCCCGCTTCCACGCGTCGGCGGCATCCGCTTCGCGGTAGCTCGGCCGATAGTCGGCATGAAAGCCGTGGGGCGCATCCGGGAACACCACGATATCGACCGTCTTGCCCGCCGCCTTCGCCTTCTGCGCGGCTTGCCGCACGCTGTCGACCGGGATGCTGGCGTCCTGGCCGCCATACAGGCCGAGCAGCGGGCAGTTGATCTCGCCCGCCACATCGAGGCCGCCGCGCGGCTGGATCGGCGAGGGCTGCCCGCCGACCGGGCCGTAGAACGCCACCGCCGCCTTCAGCGTGGGGTTGTGCGCCGCGTAAAGCCAGGTGTTTCGCCCGCCACGGCAGAAGCCGATCACGGCGAGCCGACGCGGGTCGCCGTGATCGGCGGCCGCCCATTTCGCCGCCGCGTCAAGGTCGGCCAGCATCTCCGCGTCGGGGGTTTTCAGGATCACGTCGCGGATGATCTGCCGCGGGTCGGTCATCTGCGCGAGATCGCCATGGCGGGCGTAATACTCCGGCGCGATCGCGAGGTAGCCTTGCTTGGCGAGGCGGCGGCACACGTCCTTGATGTATTCGTGAACGCCGAAGATTTCCTCGTTCACCAGCACGATCGGAAACCGGCCCGCCCCGTCCGGCCGAGCCGCGTAGCCGGGTAGGGCGCCGTCCGCCACCGGGATCGAGACCGGTCCGGCTTGCAGCCCCGTTGCGTCCGTATGAATCGGCTCCGCCTCAGCCCGCGCCGTCGCCAGCGTGAAGCCAGCGATCAGGCTCGTCATGAGGAAGCCGCGCCGGGGCAGCGGCGGCTCCGTCGAGATCGCGGCCTTGGCCTCATCCGGCATGGCTTCATCCCGCCAGCGGCTTGGCCATCGCGCGGCCGAGATTCTCGTCGAGCTTCGAGAGGAAGTCCTGCGTGTTCAGCCATTTCTGCCCGGGGCCGACCAGAAGGGCGAGGTCCTTGGTCATGAACCCGTCCTCGACGGTCCGCACGCAGACCCGCTCCAGGGTGTCGGCAAAGCGGGTCACCTCGGGCGTCTCATCGAACTTGCCGCGATAAGCGAGGCCGCGCGTCCAGGCGAAGATGGAGGCGATCGGGTTGGTGGAGGTTTCACGGCCCTTCTGGTGCTCGCGGTAGTGCCGCGTCACCGTGCCGTGCGCCGCCTCGCTTTCCACCGTGCGGCCGTCCGGGCTCAGCAGCACGCTGGTCATCAGGCCGAGGCTGCCGAAGCCCTGCGCCACGATGTCGCTTTCCACGTCGCCATCATAGTTCTTGCAGGCCCAGACGTAGCCGCCCGACCATTTGAGCGCGCTCGCCACCATGTCGTCGATCAGCCGATGCTCGTAGGTGAGGCCTTCCTGGGCGAAGCGCGCCTTGAACTCGTGGTCGAACACGTCCTGGAAGACGTCCTTGAACACGCCGTCGTACGCTTTGAGGATCGTGTTCTTGGTCGACAGATAGACGGGATACTTGCGCGCCAGCCCGTAATTGAACGACGCGCGGGCGAAGCCTTCGATGGAGGCGGTGGTGTTGTGCATCCCGAGCGCGACACCCGGTCCCTTGAAGTCATGCACATCGAGCACCTGCGGCGTCCCGCCGCCGGCCGGCTGATAGGTGAGTGTCACCTTGCCCGGGGCGGGGATCTTGGTTTCGGCAGCGCGATAGATGTCGCCATAGGCGTGGCGGCCGATGACGATCGGACGAGTCCAGTGCGGCACCAGGCGGGGGACGTTGCTGCAGATGATCGGCTCGCGGAAGATCGTGCCGTCCAGGATGTTGCGGATGGTGCCGTTGGGGCTGCGCCACATCCGCTTGAGCTTGAACTCCTCGACGCGCGCCTCGTCGGGCGTGATCGTCGCGCACTTCACGCCGACGCCGTACTGCTTGATGGCGTTGGCGGCCTGCACGGTCACCTGGTCGTCCGTTTGGTCGCGGTACTCGATGCCGAGGTCGAAATACTTCAGATCGACATCAAGGTAGGGCAGGATCAGCTTGTCCTTAATGAAGCCCCAGATGATGCGGGTCATCTCGTCCCCATCGAGTTCGACGATGGGGTTCTTCACCTTGATCTTCGCCATTCCGATCCTCTCGCAACGGCCAGCTTCAGCCGCGATGCCACGGACATTCGCACCCGCCTGGATGTCGGGCAAGCCGCAGCAAGCTTAGCGTGCCGTCAGCCACAAGCTGCGCTCGCGAGCCGGCGCGACAGGCCGATACGCGGCGGTCGGCGCGGTCGGGCGTCTGGAAGCGCGGCTCCTCGACGGGAGCGCTCGTTCAAGCGGCGGCGGAGTCGGAGAAGTCGGGCTCGTAAAGCTTTTCGCGCGAGCCGTGGCCGGCGTCCGCGTGACCCTGCTCGGTCGCCGCGATGCGGAAATACTGCAGCACGAAAATACGCACGGCGCTGGTGCGGCCGCCGGGGCCGCTCTTGGCTTCCACTCGCCGGACGATCTCTCCGACGGGAAGCTGCTCGCGCTGGCAAATCTCGTAAAGCGCGTCCCAAAGCTCGGGCTCCAGCCGCATGCTCGTGCGGCCCCGCTCCGCCACCACGTTGCGATTGACCAGCCGACTGACCACCTGACATCTCCCATCGAAGGTGGCTAGAAAAAAGCACATCTCCGTTAAGAGAGAGTGTCCTCCAGGAAATGATCCGAAATCAACGTGATTTTCTACCGACGCGATCATGGCGCAGTCGCTGTACGCCGGAGAGTCACAAGGAAGTCATTTTTGAGCCTGCTCCTCCGGGGTGCGCAGGGTCAGTGCGAGGGCGTGCAGGCCGGCGGCGAATTCGGCCCCGAGAGCGGCATGGACCAGCCGATGTCTCGCGATCCGACCCTGCCCGGCAAACGCATTTGAAACGATCAAGATGTTGAAATGCGTCCCGCCGCCCGGCCGCGCGCCGACGTGGCCCGCGTGCCGGGCGCTGTCGTCATCGATCTTGAGAAAGGTGGGAGCGAACGCTCGCTCGAGCGTTGCTTGAAGCCGTTGTGCGCGCGAGTGCATGAGGGGGATATCGGAATATCCGGCCCATTCGCCAAGCGGGCCGGTTGCTAAGGGAGCCACGGGGTGCACATAAGGCAATGATGACTCGACGCGGCCCCAGACAACGGGCGTATGCGCCCGACCCGGCCGCGCCGGGCCGGACCTGCGACATGCCGGATTGCTGCGAGCTCGGCGAGTATCGGGCGCCGAAGTCGCGCACCAATCTCGGTGAGTATCATTGGTTCTGCCTCGAGCACGTCCGGGCCTACAACGCGTCATGGGATTTCTACAAAGGCATGACGCCCGGCGAGATCGAGCGGCAGGTGCGCGCCGACACGGCGTGGCAGCGCCCGAGCTGGCCCTTGGGGCGACTGGGGGCCGCGTCCTGGGAGGCGGAGTTGCTCGAGCGGGCGCCGCTGGACCTGCTATCCAAGAAGGGCTTCAAACGAGGCGACCGCCCGGGCGAACGCCCCGTGCCGCCCGAACTGCGCGAGCCGCTCGCAGCTCTCGGCCTGTCCTGGCCGACGACCCTCGATGAGGTGAAGGCGCGCTACAAGGAGCTTGCCAAGCGTCACCATCCGGACGCCAACGGCGGCGACCGTGACGCCGAGGAGCGGCTTAAAGCGATCAACCTGGCCTACGCCGCTGTTCGAAGCAGGCTTGCCGAGCCGCGCTTCGCCGCCGTCGGCTAGCCGACGGAAACCCGCACCTTTTGCGCCTTGCCGGGCAGGGTTAATATTCTCCCACATCACGGGACATGCTGGTCTATGAACAAGGTCGCCGCTCTCGCCGAACTTCGTCCGACCTCCGCGATCAACCTGCCGGACAGCACCGTGCAGGCGCGGGAGACTTTCGGGATCGACGCCGACATGGAAGTGCCGGCGTTCTCGGTGCGGACCGAGCATGTGCCCGATCTCGACACCGCTTATCAGTTCGACAAGGAGACCACCCTCGCCATCGTCGCCGGGATCGCGTTCAACCGGCGGGTGATGATTCAGGGCTACCACGGCACGGGCAAGTCAACGCACATCGAGCAAGTCGCGGCGCGCCTTAACTGGCCATGCATCCGCGTCAACCTCGACAGCCACATCAGCCGCATCGACCTGATCGGCAAGGACGCGATCGTGCTGAAGGACGGCAAGCAGGTTACCGAGTTCCGCGAGGGCATCCTGCCGTGGGCGCTGCAGCATGCCTGCGCGCTGGTGTTCGACGAGTACGACGCCGGGCGGCCCGATGTGATGTTCGTCATCCAGCGCGTTCTGGAGGTGGAAGGCAAGCTCACCTTGCTCGACCAGAACCGGGTTATTCGCCCGCATCCCTCGTTTCGCCTGTTCTCTACCGCGAACACGGTCGGGCTCGGCGACACCACGGGGCTCTATCACGGCACCCAGCAGATTAATCAGGGCCAGATGGACCGCTGGAACATCGTCGCTACTCTTAACTATCTGCCGCACGGCCAGGAGACGGCCATCGTGCTCTCCAAAATGGGGATCGACGGCGCGGATACGGCGACGCGCAAGCGGGTCGAAAGCATGGTCGCGCTCGCCGATCTCACGCGCGCCGGCTTCATCAACGGGGACATCTCGACGGTAATGTCGCCGCGCACCGTCATCACCTGGGCGGAGAACGCGCGCATCTTCGGCGATGTCGGGTTCGCTTTTCGCGTGACGTTCCTCAACAAGTGCGACGAAGCGGAACGGTCGACCGTGGCCGAGTACTACCAGCGTTGCTTCAACGAGGACATCCCGACCGGGGCCTTGGCCCGCAAGGTGGGCTGACCCGGCCGTGAGTGGGGCCACAAAGGACAACAGCCGGGCCGAGGAGTTCAAGCGGGCGACGGCGGGCGTGCTGCGCGCGATCGCCGATGTGCCCGACGTTCAGGTGAACTTCCAGCCCGGCCCCTCCGGCCTCGCGGGCAAGCGCGCGCGTTTGCCGTTGCCGACCCGGGCGTTGCCGCCGGCGGAGGTGGCCAAGCTGCGCGGCGCGTCGGATGCGATCGCCCTCCGATTACGCCATCACGATGGCGCCGTGCACGCCGCCCGCAGCCCGGCCCGGCGCGAAGCGCGCGATGTGTACGACGCGCTCGAGCAAGCGCGGGTGGAAACGGTGGGCGCCCGATTCATGGCGGGCGTGTCGGCCAACTTGCGCGCCCGTTTGAATGATGAGTGCGAGGCCGAGGGGTTCGACCGAATGACCCGGAAGGACCAGCTCCCGGTCCAGCACGCGCTGGCGCTTCTGGCGCGAGAGCGGATGTCCGGCGAGGCGCCACCGGAGGCGGCGCGCCGCGTGCTTGACCTTTGGCGCGACTCGCTCGGCGACAATGCAGCGGTCGCCCTAGCAGAACTCGGCCAAAGCCAGAACGATCAGAACGCGTTCGCGCGAGCGGCGCGCCGCTTGCTGGCCGCGCTCGACCTCGCCGAAGCGGAGGCCGACGCCGAGCCGGACGACCAGGAGGAGCAAGGCGAGGAGAGCGGCGACCAGTCGAGCTCGCAAGACAACCAGGAAGGCACCAGCGAAAGCCAGTCCGAAACGGAAAGCATGCTGGGCGCGCAGCCCGAGGAGATGGAAGGGGACGCGGCGGAGGACGACGGCAGCGACGACGCCGAGGAGGACGCCGGCGCGGCGGAAGGCGACGACCGCCCGAGCGGTCCACAGCCGCGGCGGGATCGCAACCTCCCCGATGCCGAAGGAGCTTACCGCCCCTACTCGCGGTCATTCGACGAGGAGACATCTGCCGAGGATCTCTGCGACCCCGAGGAGTTGAGCCGCCTGCGCCAACAGCTCGACCAGCAGCTGCAGCACTTGCAGGGCGTGATCTCCAAGCTCGCCAACCGCCTGCAGCGACGCCTGCTCGCGCAACAGACCCGAGCCTGGGAGTTCGATCTGGAGGAGGGCCTGCTCGACGCGGGGCGCTTGTCGCGGGTGGTCGTCAACCCGATGCAGGCGTTGTCATACAAGCGCGAGCTCGACATGGAGTTTCGCGACACCGTCGTCACCTTGCTGATCGACAACTCGGGCTCCATGCGGGGCCGGCCGATCACGGTCGCGGCCATGTGCGGCGACATCCTGGCGCGCACCCTGGAGCGCTGCGCGGTCAAGGTGGAGGTGCTCGGCTTCACCACCCGCGCGTGGAAGGGCGGGCAAAGCCGCGAGAGGTGGGTGCAGGACGGCAAGCCGCGCGCGCCTGGCCGGCTGAACGACCTCCGCCATATCATCTACAAGGCGGCCGACGCGCCCTGGCGGCGGGCGCGCAAGAATCTCGGGTTGATGCTGCGCGAAGGGCTGCTCAAGGAGAACATCGACGGCGAGGCGCTGCTATGGGCCTATCGCAGGCTGCTCGCCCGATCGGAGCACCGGCGCATCCTGATGGTGATCAGCGACGGCGCACCGGTGGACGACTCCACCTTGTCGGTCAATCCGGGCAACTATCTCGAGAAGCATTTGCGCGAGGTGATCCGCGACATCGAAAGCCGAGAGTTCGTGGAGTTGATCGCGATCGGCATCGGCCACGACGTCACGCGCTATTACCGTCGGGCGGTGACGATCGTCGACGCCGAGGAGCTGGGCGGCACCATGATGAAGAAGCTGACCGAGCTGTTTGACGAGGACGCCGACTTGGCGTGGCGCATGGCGGCGGCGGAACGGGCGGCGATCGTGGTGTGAGTGGCCGACGTTCCGTGCCGTGCTATAAGACAGGCCTGATTGGACAGGCGATCATGACCCGCGCTGCGTGAACCCGTTTTCACCCGAATGACGCTGCCGGAGTTCATCGCGTGGCATCCGGAGGAGAAGGCCGATCGTCGTTGGCAGCTGATCGACGGCGAGCCGGTGTGCATGGCACCGGCAAGCGAGAAGCACGGCGCGATCCAAAGGGAAGCCGCGCGGCTGATCGGAGACCACCCCGCGGACAAACGGCCGATTTGCCGCGTGATCACGGCGCCCGGCGTTAATTTTCGGGTTCGGTTGCACAGCAACGTGCGCGGGCCTGATCTCACCGTCGTCTGCGGGCCTGCTACCGGCAGCCACCTCGTGAGTAGCCCGGTGCTGCTGCTGCTTGAAATCCCTCCGCCGTCGAACGAGGCCGAAACTTGGGCGAACGTCTGGGCCTACGCGATCACTCCGAGCGTGGTGGACATCCTGCTGCTCTCGGGCGTCTGAAATGAAGGGAGAATCGCCAACCCGTTTACCAGGCTCGTCTCGGCCGCCCAGCCCGTCCAGCTCGGGGCCCAAGATGATTACGCTCGCAAGCGTCGGACTTGCTTTGCCGCTTCGGTTGTTCACCGAACCAATAGCCTTTCGCGGCGTAGGGCGACGACTAGTCGGGTCGGGTCGCAAATCGACGCCCGGCGCCCGGCTCAAGCGCTCGGCGCCGCGGCCCCCCGTTTAGCGCGGGCGCGCAGGATGCGGCGCTTGATCACCAGCGCTTCCTCCGGAAGCTTGCTGTTGGGTGTGCTCAACAGAAACGTGTCGATGCCGCCATTGTGCTCCACGGTTCGGATGCCGCGCGTGGACAGCCGCATGCGCACGTCCGCGCCGAGGATGTCGGACAACATGGACGTTTCCTGTAAATTGGGCAGGAAGCGGCGACGGGTCTTGTTGTTGGCGTGACTGACGTTGTTGCCCGTCAGGACGCCCTTGCCCGTGATCTGGCAGCGGCGGGACATCGCGGAATAACCCCGGTCGGTAGCTGGAAGGCGCGGGTTATGGCGAACCCCCATCCGTAGGTCAAGCGAGAGCCGGTCGTCATCCTGATGACCTGGCGGCTGCGGCGCTCGATCGACGCCGCTAGGGCGCGGCCTTCCGGGGTCGCCGCGCCGTGCCGGCGGCCAGGCTAGGTGTCGCTGCTATGGAGGTTGTCCATCCGAGGCTGGGGAGGGAGGCTGTGG
>CAXUIE010000093.1:0-10543 GCA_964250825.1 uncultured Acidisphaera sp.
CAACCAAGCCGCCCTGCTCGCCTTCGCGGTGGGACGGCTGGCCGACCGCCCGGTTCTGCCCGACGGTCTGCGACGGCTGCGCCCGACCAAGTCGCTGAGCGGCAAGACCGCGGACGCCCGGGCAACCGAGATGGAGGGGGTCATAGCGGTTCGCTCGAACCGAACCGCTCGGATCGAGGGTCTCCGGGTGCTGTTGGTTGATGACGTGCTAACCTCGGGCGCGACGGCCAACGCCTGTGCCGCCGCCCTCCTCGCGGCCGGCGCGACCGGGGTCGACGTGCTAGCGGCGGCGCGGGTGCCGGACCCGAGGCTCGACTGACCGGGCGCAAGAGCCGGAGTGCGAGACCTTCGCCGATCCCGCACGTTCTCCCGACAGTCATGAGCGGAGCCGGCTTGATGAGCGACACCCTCGAACCCGCGCCTGAGACTGCGGACATCTCGGTCGCCGCGCGGATCGAGCGGCTGAACTGGAAGCGCGTGGAGGCCGAGCTCGCCGAGCACGGCTGCGCCACGACTGGCCCATTGCTCGACGGGGCCGAATGCCAGGCCCTCCGCCGCTCCTACGATGACGAGGCGGCGTTCCGCAGCCGGGTGGTGATGGCGCGGCACGGCTATGGCCGAGGCGAATACCAATATTTCGCGCGCCCGCTTCCCACGCTGGTGGCCGCGTTGCGCGCTGAATTGTATCCGCGCTTGGCCGCTGTTGCCAATCGGTGGGAAACCGCTTCGGGCCGCCCCGAAGGCTTCCCCGCCGAGCACGAGGCCTTTCTGGATCGCTGCCACGCGGCTGGCCAGGCGCGCCCGACCCCGCTGCTGCTGCGCTACGGTCCCGGTGACTACAATTGCCTCCACCAGGACCTCTACGGCGAGCTGGCATTCCCGCTCCAGGTGGCTTTCCTGTTGAGCCGGCCGACGCTCGACTTCACTGGCGGTGAGTTCGTGCTCACGGAGCAGCGCCCGCGCATGCAGTCCCGCCCGGAGGTTGTCCCCTTGTCGCAGGGCGAGGGCGTGGTGTTCGCCGTCAACCAGCGTCCCGTGCAGGGGGCACGCGGCGCATACCGCGTCACCATGCGTCACGGGGTCAGCCGGCTCCGCTCCGGAGAGCGTTTCACCCTCGGCATCATTTTCCACGACGCGCGCTGACGGGGCGGCGGAGCGCGCCTGGGAGGCGCCCGCCATTGCCGGCGTGTTCCGAAGGCGCGATGCTCCCGTGCTTGATTATTGGGGGAAGGATGTCATGCATCGCGAAACGCTGACCTACCAGGCTGACGGGCTGACCATGAAAAGCGAGCTGTTCGTCGACGAGGGAACCGGCAAGCGCGCTGGCCTCCTTGTGTTCCCGGAAGCGTTCGGGTTGGGGGAACACGCGATCGGCCGAGCTGAACGGCTGGCCAAGGAGGGTTACGTGGCGCTCGCGTGCGATCTGCATGGCGACGGACGGCAGGTGAACGACCTTCAGGAAGCGATCGGCCTGCTGCAGCCGATGCTGTCCGATCCGAGCAAGACGCGCGCAAGGGCGCGGGCCGCCCTCGGAGCGCTGACCGCGCGTGCGGAGGTCGATTCGGCGCGGGTGGCGTCCATCGGGTTCTGCTTCGGCGGCACGATGTCGCTCGAGCTCGCCCGGTCGGGTGCCGACATCAAGGCGGTGGTCGGCTTCCACAGCGGCCTTGGCACCAATGCTCCCAAAACTGATGCCAAGGCATCGAAGGCGCGGATCCTCGTCTGCATCGGAGCCGACGACCCGATGATCCCGGTCGATCAACGCACCGCGTTCGAGAGCGAGATGCGTGAAGCCGGCGTGGATTGGCAAATGGAGGTGTATGGCAAGACGGTTCACAGCTTCACCAACCCGGAGGCCGCGAAGGCCAACATGCCCGACGCCATCCGCTATAACGCCGAGGCGGACGCGCGCTCGTGGCGCGCAATGCAAGGATTGTTCGCCGAAACACTCGCCTGACCACCCTCATCCCGACCCTTGCTCCACGTGGGAGAGGAGGAGAGCGACCCACTCCCACGCGGGTGAAAGGGAAGCACTCTCACACGGGCAGCCGGATGCGCGCCCGCAAACCGCCGAGCGGGCTGTCCTCGAGCACGATCTCGCCGCCATGCGCGCGAACGATGTCGCGCGCGATGGTGAGGCCAAGCCCCGTGCCGCCCGCCGCCCCGCTTTCGAACGGGCGGAACACGCTTTCCCGGCGGCCCGGCGGGATGCCGGGGCCGTCGTCGTCGACCGTCACCTGCACGCTGCGAGGGCTGCTCGTTTCGGCGCCAAGCGCGACGCGGCGCGCGTGCCGGCGAGCGTTGTCGACGAGGTTGGTGACCGCGCGCTTCACGGCGTCCGCCCGCAGCGGGATGGTGAGCGCGGGCGGCACGTTCAACTCCACCCTTGCCCCCGCGCGCCTCGCTCCCGCCGCGACCTCCTCGAGCACGGCGCACAACTTAATCGGCTCGGCCTGTTCGGTCCCCTCGCCACGCGCGAACGCGAGATAGCCGCCGATCATCCGCTCCATCTCCTCGACGTCGGCCGTCATCTCCGAAACGTCCTGGCGCAAGGCGTCGGTCCTCGGCAGCACCGCAAGGGCCAGCCGCAACCGCGTCAGCGGCGTGCGAAGATCGTGCGAAACGCCCGCGAGCATCTCGGTCCGTTGCGCGAGGAAGCGGCGGATGCGGTCCTGCATCCGATTGAAGGCGGTGGCCGCTTGGCGGACCTCGATGGCGCCTTCCGGCTTGATCGGCCCGACATCGCGGCCCACCCCGAACGCCTCCGCGGCGGCCGCCAGGCGGCGGATCGCGCGAACCTGGTTGCGCATGAACAACGCCGCGATGCTGAACAACAACAAGGCGCTGCCGACGACCCAAAGCACGAACAAATAGACGGTGGCGGTGTAGAGCCGCTTGCGCGGCGCCTCGACGTCCAGCACGCCCTCGGGAAACTGCACCCTGATCTTGATGGATTGCGGGTCGGACAGCCAATCCATGGTGAACGGCAGCCGGACTTGCGCTTGCAGCGCTGCCCGAAGATCGTCGTCCATCGGACCGAGGATGTTCGGCGAGGAGACGTCGTTGAACAGGTTGGCACCGGGTTCCACGGCCATGTTGAGGTTGAAACGATCCCGCGCGGCGGCGAGAATCCACGCCTGGTTTTCAGCGCCGGGAAAGCGGCGCATCAGTTCGAGCGTATAGGCCACCTCGCCCGCCACCGACGCCGACAGCCGGCGCGACACGATGTCGAGGTGACTGCCATAGAACAGAAACAGCGCGACCGCCTGCAGCAGCACCAGCGGGAGGAGAATCATCAGCAAGCTGCGGCCGAGCAGCGATCGCGGGAGAATGCGCCGCTTCAGCCAGTCGGCGAAGGCACGAGGCGATCGACGCACCGCTACTGGCCCGGCTTGAGCACGTAGCCGCGACCGCGAACCGTGTGGAGAAAACGGGGCTCGCGCGGGTCGGCCTCGATCTTGCGGCGCAACCGGGTGACCTGCACGTCGATGGCGCGCTCGCCTGCATCATCCATCGCGAGCGCCGCCGCGATTTCCTCGCGGGACAGCACCTCGTTCGGCTTGCGAGCCAAGGCGGTGAGCAGGGCCGCCTCTCCGCCGGTCAGCCGGATCACGCCGGAGGCGTCCCTAAGCTCCCCGCGCTCCGCATCGAACTCCGCCTCGCCCAGCGGCAGCCGGCGTGGCGGCAAGCCCGGCGCAGGGATCGGCGCGGCCCGGCGCAGCATGGCGCGAATGCGCAAGACGAGCTCGCGCGGATCGGAACCTTTCGCGACGTAATCATCGGCTCCGGCCTCGAACCCCGAGATGCGATCCTCGGGCGCGTCGCGGGCGGTCAACAGCAGCACGGGAAGCTCGCTGCGCTGTCCCCGCAAGGTTTCCGTGAAGCTAAGGCCGCTTTCGCCGGGCATCATCACGTCGAGCACGAGCAGGTCGGGGTGCATGAAGCGCAAGTGGTCGCGCGCCTCGGCCGCACTTTCCGCCGTCGTCACGCGAAACCCGTTCTCGCCTAGGAAGCGCGAAAGGAGCGTACGCAGCCGCGCGTCGTCGTCCACTACCAAGATATGCGCCGCTTCGGACATGTTACGGGTTCACTGTGAGGCTTGCCGCAACCGCGCTTCCGGCGCTGGCCTTTCGCTCCGGTCGAGGTAGGCGCGCGCCTCCGCATCCATGACGCCGCGCATGACTCGCCGGAATCCCTCGACCGCGCCTGCCCCTGCTTCGCGGTACGCCGCCATCAGACGCTCCCGCTGCCGCTCGAACAACCGGCGCTCCAACTCTTTCCCTCGAGCAGTCAAATTTAGGAGCCTTTGCCGGCGGTCGTCATGGCCGGGCATCTGAACAACATACTCCTGCTGGACAAGCGCGGTCAGCACGCGCGCCAGCGATTGCTTGGTGATCCGTAGGACCGCCAAGAGATCGCCCACGGAAATGGCAGGATTGCGGCCAATAAAATGGAGCACGCGATGATGCGCCCGGCCGAGCCCGAGCTCGTCGAGGATGACGTCGGCGGCGCTGGTGAAGTCACGGTAGGCGAAGAACATCAAATCCTGAGCCAGGCGGATCTCATCTTCGCGAAGGAAAAGCAGGTTGGAGCCGGCGGGAGGCAAGGTGTGGGGGTCGATCACGGTCAGGCCGCGCTGGGCTGAGAGGGCGTACTCGCCCTTTATCTCGGGCATGACAGGCATTCCTCGGAGTTGCGACAGGTTTGTTGACGCAATCCTAGCCGCATTATACGAGTTGCCCCCTCGGATCAATCTTGCAGAGATGTGACATGGCGCTCGCCCCCTTCGACGACCGCGACGGCTGGGTCTGGTGGGACGGCGCCATGCTACCGTGGCGCGACGCCAAGCTGCACGTGCTCTCGCACGGCTTGCATTACGCGAGCGCGGTGTTCGAAGGCGAACGGGCGTATGCCGGCCATATCTTCCGGCTGCGCGACCACACCGACCGCCTCATCAACTCGGCCCGCCTCCTCGGCTTCGAGCTACCCTTCACGGCCGATGAAATCGACGATGCCTGCCGCGCCGTCATGAAGGCGAACGGGCAGGATGAATGCTATGTCCGCCCAATCGCCTGGCGCGGCACCGAACAGCTCGCGGTTTCGGCGCAGTTGACCACGATCCACGTTGCGATCGCCTCCTGGCCGTGGCCGAGCTATTTCGGGGCCAACCGGATGCAGGGCATTCGCCTCGGGATGGCCGAGTGGGTTCGGCCGGACCCGCGCACCGCACCCACCGCGGCCAAGGCGACGGGGCTCTACATGATCGGCACGCTGTCCAAGCACAAAGCTGAAGCCCAGGGCTACGACGACGCCTTGATGCTCGATTGGCGCGGCCATGTCTCCGAGGCCACCGGCGCCAACATCTTCTTCGTCATGAACGGCGAGTTGCACACGCCGACCCCGGACTGCTTTCTCGATGGCATCACTCGCCGGTCCGTCATCTCGCTTGCCAAGCAACGTCAGATCAAGATCGTCGAGCGAGCGATCCGGCCCGAGGAGATGGCGGGGGCTTCCGAAGCGTTCCTGGCCGGCACCGCGGCCGAGGTGACGCCGATCCGGGAGATCGGCCCCGACCACACCTTCACGCCCGGTCAGATCACCGAAACCCTGCTCAGGGATTATGATCGGCTGGTGCGCCTGCCGCCCGAGGAGGTCGCGCGCGTTACCGGCTGATCCCGGGTCGCGCCATTTTCACCCTGTCCTCATGGGAGGACGTTGAACGACTTATTCCCGGCACGAGGGCGGGTTTCCGGGCTGACCGGGCCCGGGGCCTCGCTCGCGGCCGGACTAGAACGGATCCAGCGCGCCCAGAATGCTTCCCCGTTTGGGTTGAACGATGGGCGTGTCGCCTGCCTCCACGCTCTGCCCCAAGGCCGCGTTCTCGCGAAGCCTTTGTGACTCGCGTGCCGCGTCCACGAGCGTGCCTTCCGGCGGCCGCGACTGCCAAAACCTTAGCTGATCCGCCAATGTCTCGCGGGGGCGGTCGAGCGCGGTTTCCGCGTTCACCTCCGCTCGGATGCCAGGCGGCGCCTTCGGCCCGGCCAGTTCGACGATGGCGGCCTGACCCGAGCTCGGGCCACCCGCGCCGCTCGCGAGCGCCGTTTCCGGCACCAGCGCCTCCTCAGCCTGCTGCCGCTCGGACTGCTCCTGCGGTCGAGGTGTCCCAGGGGCTGGCGGCCGGATGTCGAAGGTGGACGGCATCTGCAACGGCGCGCGCGTCGTTACAACGAACTCGTTGGGCGAATAGCGCGTCAGGCCGAGCGTGTCGGTCAGCTCGCGCCCCGAGCACCCGGCCAGGCCGAGCACCGCGAGTGCGAGCAGGGTCGAATGCGCCGCCGAGACGATGTACGGTGCCCCCATCGGCCGTCCCATCAAAGGATGTCGTCTAGCCAGGACTTGCTTTCCCGTTGGATGATCGGCGCACGACCGGGCACGCGGGGTCCAAGCGGCCCGAACAACAGCGCGTCCGAATAGCCCGGATCGGCGCGGCCGATCTGCGCGTCCTGATCCACCTTGGTTCGGATGTCGTCGGGCGCGGACGGGCCGGAGGCATCCAAAAGCGCTTCCTCGCCTGAACTGGGAGGCAAACCTGAACGCGCGCGAGAGTTGACGGAATCGCGCGATTGCGTCAGCCCGGCAACTGAATCCGGCGGCCCGGCCTTTGCTGGGGCGGAATCGGCCCGCGCCCGGGTCTCGGTCAGGATCGGCGGAAGCGAGAGCGGAGCCGGATTCGCCAAGCGTGTTTGCTCAGGCGCGGCACGGTCAGTGCCGTAGAAGCGGGTGTCGTCGTCTGAGCATCCGGCGAGCGCCAGCGTCAGCAGCGCGACGACTCGCCTGAGGGCGATTTGTGGCATGCAGGCTGTCCTTAGCCGCCTACTGGTGGACCGGCAAGCCACGTCGGCCGCCCCGCCGTCGAGGCAGCACCCCATCGAGGAGCAGCGCCGCCACGCCGCAAACGATCGCGGCATCGGCGACGTTGAACACGTACCAGGACCATCCCCACACGTGGGCATGGATGAAATCCACCACCGCCCCGAAACGAAGCCGGTCAATGACGTTGCCGACCGCGCCTCCCGCGATCGCCCCGAGCGCCACGGCCACCAGCGTCGCCTCCGCCCGTCGCAGCCAATAGCCGAGCGCGACGATCACGGCGAAGGCGATCGCTGCCAGAAGCAAATGGATCGAGGCGCCGAGGCTGTTCAACATCCCGAACGTCACACCCCGATTCCACACCATGGTGAAGCTCAAGACGGGCAGCACCGGAATCTGTCCGACGTCGGGAAGCTTCAGAATCTCCAAAACCCAGTACTTGCTTCCTTGATCGGCCGCGAGCACGGCCAGCGCCGAAGCGACGCCGACCCAGGTACGCCCGTTCCGGCTCATGCCGCTCCCCGGCACACCAATCCCGACTCGACCGCCTCGCTGCAGCGCAGACAAAGAGCCGGGTGCCGCGCGTCCGACCCGACTTCCGGCAGAACGCGCCAGCACCTCGCGCACTTGCTGCCATCCTCGATGCGCCGAACGGTTACGCCTTCTCCCGACGCGGCAGGGTTGGAGGACAACCGGGCCTCCGAGGCGATAACCACCTCGGCCCACTCCGGCGCCGACAACAGCCCGTCCTCCTCCGGGCCGAACCGAAGCGTCACTTCCACCTCGAGCGACGACCCGATCAGCTTCTGCTGGCGCATGCCCTCGATCTGAACGGTTGCTTGGCGGCGCTTTTCACGAATCGCGTCCCAGCGCGCGGCAAGCCGCGGATCGGCCCAATCAAAAGGCAGTTCGGGGAACGTTTGCAGATGAACGCTGCTTTCCTCGC
Source organism: uncultured Acidisphaera sp. (assembly GCA_964250825.1). Lineage (GTDB taxonomy): Bacteria > Pseudomonadota > Alphaproteobacteria > Acetobacterales > Acetobacteraceae > CAVWQV01. The sequence continues at coordinate 7,817 of CAXUIE010000093.1, forward strand.
CGAACCGCGAGCACCACGCTTCCTCGGCCGTGAAGCACAACACCGGCGCGAGCCAGGCTGTTAGGCAGCGATGAACGTGATCGAGCACGGTGCGCGCCGCCCGCCGGCGCAGGCTGTCGGGGCGGTCGCAATAGATCGCGTCCTTGCGGATGTCGAAGTAGAACGCGGAAAGGTCCGTGGCGCAGAAGGCGTGCAGCGCGGGGTAAACGCCGGTCCACTCATAAGTATCCGTCGCCCGGCGGATCAGCGCGTCCAACTCGGTCAGCCGGTGCAATACCCAGCGCTCCAGCTCCGGCATCTCTTCCGCGGCGATCCGCTCGTCCTCGGTGAAGCCGGACAGGCTTCCGAGAACCCACCGCAGCGTGTTGCGCAGCCGACGGTACAGCTCCGCCTGCTGCTTGAGGATTTCCGGCCCGACCCGCAGATCCTCGGTCGTGTCGGACGACATGACCCACAGTCGCAGGATGTCGGCGCCATACTGGCCCGTGACTTCCTGGGGTGACGTCACGTTGCCGAGCGATTTCGACATCTTTCGGCCCTGCTCGTCCATGACGAAGCCATGCGTCAGCACCGCCTTGAACGGTGCGACGCCCCGCGTGCCGACCGCTTCAAGCAAGGAGGAATGAAACCAGCCGCGATGCTGGTCGGAGCCTTCGAGGTATAAGTCCGCCGGCCACTTCATTCCGCGGGCTTCCAGCACGAAGGCGTGTGTCGAGCCCGACTCGAACCACACATCGACAATGTCGCGCACCTGTTCGTAGTGGTCCGGATCGCGTTCGTTGCCGAGAAAGCGGGACGGCGGGGATGAGTACCAGGCGTCCGCTCCCTCGCTTTCGAACGCCTGGACGACTCGCGCCATCACGTCCGGGTCGCGCAGCGGCTCGCCGGTGCGCTTGTCGACGAACACGGCGATCGGCACGCCCCATGCGCGCTGGCGGCTGATGCACCAGTCGGGGCGGCTCGCCACCATGCTGCCGATGCGGTTGCGCCCCTGGTCGGGCACGAACACGGTCGCATCCAGCGCCGCCAGCGCCTTCTCGCGGATGCGCTCCGGCCCATCCATGCGGATGAACCATTGCGGCGTCGCCCGAAAGATCAGTGGAGCCTTGCTGCGCCAGGAGTGCGGATACGAATGCACGAACCTGCCGCGCGCCAGCAGCCCGCCCGCCTCCGTCAACGCCGCGCTCATCGGGTCGGCCGCCTTGTAGACGTGCACGCCCGCGAACAGCGGCACCCAGGCGTTGAACGTCCCGTCGTCACCCACCGTCTCGGGAACGTCCATGCCGTGCGCCCGCCCCAGCGCGAAATCCTCCTCGCCATGCCCGGGCGCGATGTGCACGAACCCGCTGCCTTGCTCGGTCGTCACGAAGTCCGCGAGCAGCAGGGGCGTATCGTGGTCGTAGCCGCGCCCTCGCAGGGGATGGGCGCAGACCACGCCTTCGAGCTCCGCGCCCTTGTAGACGTGTATGATATGGTGCGTCGCGACGCGGGCTGTCTCGAGGACCGACGGCAGCAAGGACAGGGCCACGAGCAGCTTCTCGCCCACGCGGGCCAGCGATCCATCCGCGACGCCATCGACGCGCACCAGCGCGTAGTCGAACTCGGCGCCGGCCGCGATCGCCCGGTTGCCCGGCAGGGTCCAGGGCGTCGTGGTCCAGATCACCACGGCGGCGCCCACCAACTCCGAGCCGGGCGCGCTCAGGATCGGAAACCGCGCCCAGACCGTCTCGCTGGTATGGTCGTGATACTCGATCTCGGCTTCGGCCAGCGCCGTCTTTTCCACCGGGCTCCACATCACCGGTCGCAGCCCGCGGTAAAGCGCCCCGTTCATCAGGAATTTGCCGATTTCCCCGGCGATGGCCGCCTCGGACGCGAAATCCATCGTGGCGTAGCGGTTCGCCCAGTCGCCCTCCACGCCAAGCCGGCGGAACTCCTCGCGCTGGATTCCCATCCAATGCTCAGCGTAAGCGCGGCACTCGGCGCGGAACTGGGCGATGGGGACGGCGTCCTTGTCACGGCCTTCCGCCCGGTATTGCTCCTCGATCTTCCACTCGATGGGCAGGCCGTGGCAGTCCCAACCAGGGACGTAGTTGGCGTCGTAGCCAGCCATCTGCCGCGTGCGGTTGACCACGTCCTTGAGGATCTTGTTGAGCGCCGTCCCGATATGCAGGTTGCCGTTCGCATAAGGCGGCCCGTCGTGCAGAATGAACGTCTCGCGGCCGACGGAAGACGCCCGGAGCCTCTCCCACAAGCCCATCTGCTGCCAGCGGAGGAGCGTCCGGGGCTCCTTGCTTGGCAAGTCCCCACGCATGGGGAATGGAGTTGTCGGCAGGAAAACCGTGTCGCGATAGTCGCGCGGCTTGGCTTCGGCTTTAACGGTGTCGTTCATCGGGTCATTCTCCGCGGCCCTGGGGCCGCGTGGGGGTCAGATCGAGAGGGCACGTCTCGGTCGCGATGCGACCGAGCGGCTAATTCGAGCAACCCTATACACCCTAGACATGAACGGAACTATGCGGACCGCTCCGACGCCAGGTCAAGCAGCCGGTCGGCTGTCGCCGCATCGGCCCCGATCTGCTGCTTCAAAGCGTCCAGGCCAGAAAATTTCTGCTCCGACCGGATGTACGCGTGAAGCGAGACCGTCAGTTCCTGGCCGTAGAGGTCGCCCGCATAGCCGAACAGGTTCACCTCAAGCCGGCTCTCGGGCCCCTCGTTGACGGTCGGCCGCCG
>CAXUIE010000094.1:0-10490 GCA_964250825.1 uncultured Acidisphaera sp.
GCTCCGGCGAACTCGACAATCTCCGCTTCTACAGCCTCCCCGAGGCGCTCGGCATGGACCTCATCGGGATCACCCGCGAGGTCCTGGGCGAACTCCAGATCTGGCTCGCGCTCGACCGGACGGAGCGGGCCAACCGACTGCATCTTCGTGTCCGGCGAACCAAGGCCTGGCACCTGGAGTAGAGATAACCGCTCCTAGACGCGCCTCCAGCGCTCTCCCTCTCGTGTCACCTCCCCGTCCGCTTCCAGCTTGAGGAGGTGCGCAAGGACGTTGCGCTCGGCTGCCCGGCGAAGGCCGGGGTTGAGGTCGACATAAACCGCGCCCGTGATCGCGGGCGTGTCGGCCGGCTCGCCGGGACGCAGTGCTTCGAGGATCGCCCGCTCGCGCGCCTGTCGGTGGGCCAGCAGCTCCCGGACCAGGCCATGAGGGTTGGGCAGCGGCGGGCCGTGCCCCGGCAGATAAAGCTGATCCGCTCGGCCAAGCAACTTCTCGAGGTTGCCGAAATAGAGGCGCATGTCGCCGCCCGGCGGGCTGATCACCGAGGTCGACCAGGACATCACGTGATCTGCGCTGAACAAAACTCCGTCCGCCCCGGGCAGTGCGAAGCAGAGGTGGTCGGAGGCGTGGCCGGGCGTGTGCAGCGCCGTCAGTCCAGCGACCCGCCCGCCGTCATCCACCGAAGCGTCGGGGGCGAACTCCGGGACCGCCCGCTCGCGAAACCCGGCGACCGGAGCGCCCGTCGCCTGTTGCAGCGCGCCCACCGCGCCGACGTGATCGAGATGGTGATGGCTGACCAGGATGAGCCCGACCCCCCGGCCGCCGGCGGCGCGGAGGATTGCGTCAATGTGCTCGGGATGGCCGGCCGGCCCCGGGTCAAGCACCACCGTCCCGGCTTCCTCCGTGTCGATCAGGTAAGTGTTGGTGCCGTGATACGTCATGGGGCCGGGATTGGCCGCCACTAGGCGGCGCACCCCGGCAACCACGGGCAGCGGCTCGCCGCGCGTCGGCTCGGCCTCCGTCAGGAAGGGCATGGTGCGGGTCCGTCAGCTTGCCCCCTCAGCATAACCTCATCGGCTACCATGACCAGAGTCGCGGCCCCGCTCGGCATCCCGGCGGCGATCAGTTCGCCCGCGTGTAGACCCGGTAGCGGTCCCATTCAGCCGTCTGCCGATAACGCGACCAAACTTGGGCGAACAGCGGATCGCGCTTGTAGTACGCGATGAAGTCGAACTCCGAGCCGCACCAGGGAATGCCGGGTTGCTTGTCGACCACCACGACGGCCGGCGGCGCGCGGGCGAAATCCTCGACGACGGTCCGGAAGGCAACCAACTCCGGTTGCCCCATCTCCGACATCTCGCGATAGCGGCGGCCATTCGGCAGGCACTCGCGATACGCGCCCTGCAGCAGCCACGTGTTCATGGCGCGCAGTGTCTGGCGCGCCCCGAGATAGGTGAGTGCTGGGTAGATCGGGTAGATGCCAGGCGAAAGCACGAGCATCGGCTCGCCGGCGGCCCCGGGCTGCAACAACCGCTCCAGGCCGTTCACCTGGCCGCCCCGGTAGTCGAGCTCCCTCCACGGCGCTTCGCCGTTAGAGACCGCATAAAGGGCCATCAGCCCCGCGAGCGCGGAGGCGACCGGGTAGCCCGACCGGTGCCAACGCGCCGCCCCGAGCCCGTCAAGCCATCGAGCGGCCAACACCGCCGCGAGGGCGCCGGCGAACAGCTCGATCGGCACGATGTGGTACGACCAGCCCTTGTGCTGGGCGAGCGCCGAGGCGAGCGCGCCCAATGCCGCGAGCGCCAGCACACGAGGCAGCGCCACCTCCCTTCCCCGTAGCCGCGCCGTGAGTGCCAACGCCGGCAGAAGCAGGCACAGCGCAGTGGCCATCCGTGGCACGAGCAGCATCGCGCCCACGGTCAGGCCGCCGTTGGCCAGGTAGTAGTCCCAGATCAGCGGGACGACCGATCGGAGATACTCCGGAAACAGCACGGGGAGGGTCGCGAGATAGGACAGCCATACCGCCGCCATCGCCCAGGGCACCGGATCGCGCAGCGAGGCCCCCATTCCGTCGAGCAACCGCCGCGGGAACGGGCGACGCGACGCCCTCCCCACCACGACCGCCGCCTCCACGAGCGCGGGTATCGCGAGAAAATGCGGCTTCAGCGCGAAGCCGACGGCCGCCACCAGCGCCACCGCGACGCGAGCCGGCGGGCGCCGATCGCCCTCGGCCCGGCGCGCGGCGGACAAGAGATAGGGCAGCGCGCCGACGGCCATCAGATGCTCGCGCTGGCCGAAATCGTAGCCCGCCGCCAGAAGGAACAGCCCCGGAAGCACGTCGAGGAACGCCCGCTTTACCGGCGCCTTCCTCCGCCGGTCGCGCGCCCGCAAGGCTAGCGCCCAGCACGCCACCCCGTAGACGAGCACGCTACCCTGCAACGCGGCCACCTTGCCAACGGGCGTGACCGAGGCGATCCAAGCAGGGATGCAGGTCAGCACGAAAATCAGCGGCGGGTTGACGTCGATCAGGTCCGTGTAGAGCCGCTCGCCGGCGAGCCAGCGCTGCGAGAAATCCAGCACGGCGGCCACGTCGTGGTTCAGTGGCGGGCTCAGCACGACGGGAAGGAACAACAAGGCCGGCAGCAGCGCGGGCCATGCCCGAACCAGCGCTTTGACCAGCCGCAACGGCCAAACCGCTCGTTTGATCTCCGGCGCGAACGGGCCGGCAAGTTCGGGCAGCGCGATTCGGCGAGTGAGGCTGGCGATCATGTCGGGCGGGTGCATGCCGTTCAACGGTGGCGAGGGCAAGGCAACACAGCTTGCATCGAAAACTGAAGATTGGGTCAAAGCCGGGACATGGAGCTAGCCGAGTACGATCTTATGGACGCCCGCGAGGCGGAGTTCTGGTGGTATCGCGCCCTCCACGCCCGCCTGCTGGAGGCTCTGCGCCCCGCGCGAGGCCGCGTGCTCGATGCCGGATGCGGCACTGGCGGCCTGCTCCACCTGCTGGCCGCCTGCAGGCCGGACCTCGCGGCGGTCGGCGTTGAGGTCGTCCCAAGTGCGGCGCGGCGGGCGCGGGAAAAATCCGGAGCGGTCGCGGCATGCGGTTCGGTCAATCGATTGCCCTTCGCGGATCAAAGCTTCGACGCCGTGGTGGCGGCCGACGTGCTATGCCATGCGCGGGTCGAGCCGATCCCGGCCCTCCATTCGCTCCGGCGCGTGCTCCGCCCCGGCGGGCTGCTCGTCCTCAATATGCCAGCCTATCGCTGGTTGCTGTCGAGCCATGACCGACGGGTTCACAACGTCCGCCGCATGACGGCGAGCGAGATGCGCCGGCTGCTCGCGCAGGCGGGTTTCGCGGCGACCGAGGCGCGTTACTGGAACGGCTTGCTTCTACCTTTAATGGTCGCGCAACGAAAGATCAGGGTGCTGCGGGCCGACGAGCGGCGGCTTTCGCCGTGGATTGACAACATGTTTCATGCTGTCACGGAATGGGAACGGAAGGTGCCGTTCCGCCTGCCCGCCGGCGGCTCGGTTCTTGCCAGCGCGCGCCGCCCAGGCAATTGGGGAGGCGACAATGAATGGATCGCTCAGCGCCCCGCATATTGACCGGACACCCCGGCTGCCGACACCTGCCTTGTCCGTGGTGATCCCGGTTTACAATGGCGAAGGGTCCGTCGCCCGACTGGTCGCCGCGCTCGCCACCTTGCGCCCGGAAGGCGGGATGGAGGTCGTGCTGGTCAACGACGGCAGCCCGGACAACTCTGCCGCCGTCTGCCGCGGGCTCGTCCACGACGCCGGCGTCCCCATCACCTACATCGAGCATTCCCGTAATTTCGGCGAGCACAACGCGGTCATGACCGGGCTGCGCCACGTGCGCGGCAGCTACGTCATCACCATGGACGACGATTTGCAGAACCCGCCCGAGGAGGTCGTGCGGCTGTATGATCACGCCCGGCTCGGCGGCTGGGACGTGGTGTACACCCGCTTCGCCAGCAAACATCACGCCACCTGGCGCAATCTCGGAAGCCGGTTCGCCAACCAGATCGCCGACTGGCTGCTGGACAAACCACGCGGGCTCTATCTTTCCTCCTTTCGCTGCATGTCGGCTTTGGTGGTGCGGGCCGTGACGCGCTATGGCGGCCCCTACCCCTACGTGGATGGCCTCCTGCTGCAAGTGACGCAGCGAATCGACAGCATCGAGGTGCGCCATCTTCCGCGCGCCGAGGGACACTCGAACTACAATCTCCGCCGACTGATCCGGCTGTGGCTCAATCTCGCCACCAGCTTCTCCCTGGCGCCCTTGCGCATCGCGACGCTGCTCGGCGCGGCGCTGGGCATCCTCGGCGGGACCGGCGCCGTTCTCATCATCGCGGAAGCCGTGCTGACGCGAGGCACGCCGTCCGGCTGGGCGTCCATCATGGTCGCCATCCTGCTAGTGGGCGGTGTGCAGTCGGTCGTGCTCGGGATGATGGGCGAGTATATCGGCCGCACGTTTCTTTCGGCAAACGGCAAGCCGCAGGGCACCATCCGCGCGATCGAGCGCAGCGCGGCGCCGGTCGAGCGCGAACGGGCGTGAGCGCCGCTCGGCGCACTCAGTAGGACGAGGCCGACCTGCTGCGCCCGGCCGTGTAGCCCTGCCTATACGCGCTCGCCTCCGACTTTTGCACATGATCATAGATCAGGCCCCCGGCGAGTCCGGCGCCCGCTCCGGCCAGCGATCCAAGGCCCGCGTTGCCGCCAATCGCACCCAGGATCGCCCCCACGCCCGCGCCGCCGACGGTTCCCGTCAGCGCCCGCTGTTGGGTGTTCGACAGGTCCGCGCATCCGGCTAGCGGCACCGCAACGGCTGCGGCCAGGACAAAGGCCCTCATGGCGCGGCCCTCTTCCGAGCTGCCGCCCGGGTGGGGCGGGCAGGCTCCGGACAGGGATAGGTCTCGTCGAGATAACGCAACAGACCGTCCGTTGACGGCTCGGCGAGCCGCGCCGGGCTCGCGTTCGCCCAAGTCACAAACGCGGCGATGCCCTGCTGCACGGTGGGCGGCGGCTCCGGCACGCAGAACAAGGCCGGGGCGCGGCTCGCCCGGTCGCGCTCGATCTCCACCGCCACGGCGCCCAGCGCGAAGCCGTGGCAGAAGCTCGCCGCCGCCGCGTGCATCGGATCGGCTTCTTGCGTCGAACAGAGCGCCACGAGATCGCCCGTCGTGCGCGGCACCGAGTTGACGTCCACCGCCGCGCGGGCGGGGCACGCCGCCGCGGCCGCGCACGCCAAGGCGGCGATAATTGTCCAGTTCGGTGACGTCATCGCCTGCTCCTCGAGAATTGCGACGTTAAAGCGATGCCACTCCGGCCGTCCAGGCGCCTGTGCGAGGTGTCGAGCGGCGGAATAGGTCAGCGCCCCACGAAACGCGGCTGGCGTTTTTCGATGAAGGCGCGCAACCCTTCCTGGTGATCGGCGGTGCGCACCATGTCGGCGATCCCCTCCGCCTCGCGGTGGGATTGCTCATCCCAGCTGTGGTCGAGCGAGTTGCGGATCAGCTGCTTGGCGCGGCCGAGTGCTAGGGTCGGGCCGTCGGCGAGACGTCGCGCGAGCTTCGCCGTCTCCGCTTGGAGCTCGGCTCGGGGCACGACCCAATTGAGCAGGCCCCACTCGTGCGCCTTCCGCGTGTCGAACCGCTCGCCGAGAAGCGCGATTTCCAACGCCCGCCGCTCCCCCACAATGCGGGGCAGGAAATAGCTCGCTCCCCCGTCCGCCGACAGGCCGATGTGCCGGTACGCCAAGGTGAAGATCGCGTCGTCGCCGGCGATGGCGAGATCGGATGCCATCACCAGGCTCAGCCCGAAGCCGGCCACCGCGCCGTGGATCGACGCCAGCACCGGCTTGCCCATCCGGCGGAGGTGGTAGATCACCTGATGCGCGCCCACGACCCGCGCCTCGAAGCCGCGGAAATACGCTTCGCGGTCGCCGTCGCTGAGCGCCTCGTCGAACGCCTTGATGTCGCCGCCCGCCATGAAATGCCGTCCGCTGCCGCGGATCACCACGCAGCGCACTCCCGCATCGTGCTCGAAGCGCGCAGTGACCTCGAACAGGATGTCCTTCATCTCGGGCGAGAGCGTGTTCAGCTGCTCGGGCCGATTGAGGGTGATCCAGCCGACGCCGTCCGCCACCTCCGTCAGCACATGCGGCTCGTCTGCCATTCCCCCCCCTCCTTCGAACTTCTCGCGCCGGCCCGCTTTCCTGAGGCAAGGGGAGAGGGCCGGCGCGAGGGACGTTTACAGTCCCTCGAACAGCGGCGTCGAGATATACCGCTCGGCGAACGAGGGAATGATCGTCACGATCCGCTTGCCCGCCATCTCCGGCCGGCGCGCCACCTTCAAGGTCGCGGCCAGGGCGGAGCCCGACGAGATGCCGGCCGGAATGCCCTCGGCGCTCGCCAGCCGCTTGGCGTTGGCGAACGACTCCTCATTCGTCACCTGCACCGTCTCGTCGATCAGATCGGTTTCCAGGACTTCCGGGATGAAACCGGCGCCGATCCCCTGCAGGGGATGCGGGCCCGGCTTGCCGCCCGAGATCACCGGGCTCGCTTCCGGCTCGACGGCGACCATGCGCAGGCCGGGGCGACGCTGCTTCAGCACCTGCGCGCAGCCGGTCAACGTCCCGCCGGTGCCGATCCCCGCGACGATGACGTCCACCTGGCCTTCCGTGTCGTGCCAGATCTCCTCGGCGGTGGTGTTGCGGTGGATCTCCGGGTTCGCCGGGTTGCCGAACTGGTTCGGCATCACCGCGCCCGGCGTGGCGGCGATCAGCTCGTTGGCGCGCGCGATGGCCCCGTTCATGCCCTTCTCGCGCGGCGTCAGATCAACCTCGGCGCCGAGATAGCGCAGCATCTTGCGTCGCTCCTGCGACACTGATTCCGGCATCGTCAAAATCAACTTGTAGCCGCGGGAGGCGCACATGAACGCGAGCCCGATGCCGGTGTTGCCTGAGGTCGGCTCGATGATCGTCCCGCCCGGCTTGAGCTTGCCCTCGCGCTCGAGAACTAGAATCATGTTGACGCCGATGCGGTCCTTGACGCTCGCGATCGGGTTGAAGAACTCGAGCTTGAGGCAGATGTCGGCCTTGATCCCGTCCTCCGCGACGATGCGGGGGATGCGGACCAGCGGCGTGTTGCCGATCGTCTCGGCGATGCTGTCATAGATGCGGCCCCGCAAGGGACGATCAAAAACCAGCTGCTTGTGTTCTCCTGCCATCGGGCGGACCCTCCTTGTTTGCGCGGGACACTAGCACCTCGGTAATTTGCGCGAAATCACAAGCAGGAGCCGTAGAATGACCGATCTGACCGAGACGATCGAGGAGGGCGTCGCCGTTCTCACCATGAACCGGCCCGACCGGCTGAATGCGCTCTCCCCCGCCATGCTGGACGGGTTCCGCGAGGCGCTGCCCCGACTTGGCCGCGACCCGTCAGTGGGCGCCATCGTGGTGACCGGCGCTGGTCGCGGCTTCTGCGCCGGCGGCGACGTCAAGACAATGGGGGCGCGCGCCACGCACACCTTCGAGGAGCGGCTCGATGGCCTGCACGCGATGCACCAGATCCCGCTGATGGTGCGTAATTTGCCCAAGGTGGTGATCGCGGCCGTGAACGGGCCGGCGTTCGGGGCCGGGCTCGGCGTCGCGATGTGCTGTGACCTCCGCGTGGCCGCGCGCTCGGCGCGGTTCGGCACGGCGTTCGGCGGCATTGCTTACTCGGGCGACTTCGGTGGCTCCTGGCTGCTCACCCGGCTCGTGGGGACCGCCAAGGCGCGCGAGCTTTACCTGCTCGGCGACGCGGTGGGCGCAGACGAGGCAGAACGCGTTGGGCTGGTCAGCCGCGTGGTCGGGGACGACGAGCTGATGGGCGAAGTGATGGCGCTCGCCCGCCGGATCGCGGCCGGGCCGCGCCTCGCCTACGGCTACATGAAGCGCAACCTCCACGCCGCCGAAACCGAGCCGTTCGCGGCCGTGCTGGACATGGAAGCGGTGCATCAGGCGCGCACCGGGCAGAGTGAGGACCACCGGGAAGCGGTCGCGGCGTTCAACGAGAAGCGCAAGCCGGTGTTCCGCGGCCGATAACGTCGAGGTTCGGGACTAGTGGCCGCCACCCCCGCCGCCACCGGACCTAGCGCGAGCGAGAAAGAATGCGCCACCGATCGACAGGGTGAGCGCGACGCCGATCAACGTGAAGCAGTCCGCGAAGGCCATCGTGGTCGCCTCCCGCCGCACCATGAGCGCGAGTTCGGCGGTCGCCCGCATCGTGGCGTCGCCGCCATCGGCTCCGAGCGCCATCGCCATGCCGCCCAGCCGCTCGGCCACGATCGCGCTATTCTGCGTCAGCCGCTCGGAGATGATGGAGAAATGGTAGTGCTCTCGGTGCTCCACCACCGTCGCCAACAGCGCGATGCCGATCGAGCCGCCGAGATTGCGGAACATGTTGAACAGCGCCGACGCGCTGCCGGCCTGCGAGGCCGCGATCCCCACCGTCGCCATTTGCGACAGCGGCGACATCAACAGCGGCTGGCCCAGCGCTCGAACAAGCTGCGAGTATTTGAGCTGATCGATCGCGGTGTCGTGGTTCATGGTGAAGCCGTTCATGAAACAGCTCGCTGCGAACAGCGCGATGCCGAACGCGCAAACGATTCGGCTGTCCACGCGCTTGAGGATGAACGGCAGGAACGGGAATAGCGCGAGCTGCGGCAGCCCCATCCACATCAACACCTCGCCGATCTGCAGCGCGTTGTAGCCCTGCACCTGTGTAAGATAGATCGGGGTGATGTAGATGGTGCCGTAGAGCCCGAGGCCGGTCGCGAGGTTCATCAGGCAGGCGGAGCCAAGCGAGCGCTTGCCGAGCAGACGGAGGTTGATGAACGGCTCGCGGCGGGTGAACTCGATGACGATGAACGCGACCAAGAAGATCCCGGCGATCCAGGCGCAGAGCCGGATGGTGTCGTTGCCAAACCAATCCTTTCGTTGCCCTTCCTCCAGCACGTATTCGAGGCAGCCGAGGCCGACCGCCATGCTCAAGATGCCGCCCCAGTCGCCGCGGCGCAGCCGGCCGAGTTGTGCGGGCGTGTCGTCGAGCCCGTACCAGATCATCGCGATCAGGACCGCGCCGGGCAGCAGGTTTATGTAGAAGATCCAGTGCCAGGAGTATGTCTCGGTCAGCCAGCCGCCGAGGGTGGGACCGATCGCCGGCGCGAACGTCGCGGAGAAGCCGAAGATCGCCGAGCCGATCGCCCGCTTGGACATCGGGAGCTTGATTAGCATGATCGTGAAGGCGAGCGGGATGAGCACGCCGCCGGTGAAACCCTGGCCGACGCGGTAGAGGATCATCTGTTCGAGGCTGGTCGCCGTGCCGCACAGCATCGAGAAGCCGAGGAACAGCGTGCAGTTCGCCAGCAGCAGGCGGCGCATCCCGAACACCAGCGCAAGGAAGCCGGTGAGCGGGATGACGATGATCTCGGCGATCAGGTATCCGGTGGAGATCCAGCTTCCCTCGTCCAGCGAGGCGCCGAGCGCGCCCTGGATGTCGGCCAGGGACGAATTGGTGATCTGGATGTCCAGCACCGCCATGAACGCGCCGAGCGCCCCGCCGAGCACGGCCACCCAGTTGCGCAGCGACACCCTCTCCACCGCGGCCGTGGCTCCGGCTGCGGGCGTGGGCGTGGGCGTGGGCGCGAGGGTGGTGGCGCTCATTGCGCGCGCGCGACAGGCAGCGCGGCGGCATGCGGCGCCTCGTCCACTAGGGTGTGCGGCGCCGCGCCGACGGGACGTGTGCGCGTGTCCACCGTGGCGTAGACCGACAATCCGGGCCGCAGCTTGGCCAAGGTCGCCTCGTCCGCCGGATCAAGCAGGATCTTCACCGGAACGCGCTGCACGATCTTGGTGAAGTTGCCGGTCGCGTTCTCCGGCGGCAGCAGCGCGAACTGCGCGCCCGAGCCAGGAGCCAGGCTGTCGATACGCCCGGTCAAGCCGACGTCCGGCAGCATGTCGACCGCGACCGAAACGCGCTCGCCGCGCCACATATGGGCGAGTTGCGTTTCCTTGAAGTTTGCCACGACGTAGATCTCGCGCCCGACCGGGACGATGTCCATCACCCGCGTTCCGGGCTGGACGAGCTCCCCGAGCCGCAAGCTGCGGTCGCCCACCGCGCCGTCGATCGGGGCCGTAATGTTCGTGTAGGAAAGATTGAGCTCGGCCTGCTCCGTCACCGCTTGCGCGCGCGCGAGCGCCGCCACCGCCTTGCCGCGCTGGGCTTGCAGCACCTGGACCTGCTGCTGCGCCGCGGCGAAACCTTCCCGGCTTCGCGCCAACGCGGCGGTTCGCGAGCGGATGTCGCTATCGGCCTGCTGCGCACGCTGCACGGTGCCGTTGCCGGTCCGCATTAGATCGTTGTAGCGCTGGTAATCCGCACGGGCGAAGTCCAGCGCCGCCTGCGCGGCGACGATGTCCGTTTGCG
>CAXUIE010000095.1:0-2967 GCA_964250825.1 uncultured Acidisphaera sp.
GGGTTGCGCAACCCCGAACTGAACACCCGGTGGGCGCCGGTGCGAAGGTCGACCTCCCAGATCGCGGCGCGACCGGTTTCGGCCTCGATCCCGTTCTCGGCCACGTTGCTGTTGGAGCCGACGGTGACATAAAGGCGCTGGCCGTCCGCGCTGGCAATCAGGTTCTTGGTCCAGTGATGGTTGAGCGGTCCAGCCGGAAGGTCCACGACCTTGACGCCGGGCGCGTCGATCCGCGTCTGCCCGGTTTGATAGGAAAACCGCAGCACCGCGTCCGTGTCGGCCACGTAAAGATCGTCGCCGATGAGCGCCATGCCGAACGGCGAGTGAAGCCCTTGGAGGAACACCGAGCGGCCTTGCGCCCCTCCCTTGCTGTCAACCCCCCGAAGCAGGGTGATGCGGTCCGCACTCGGCACGCCGGCTCCGGCGCGCGCCAGGATCAGCCCCGTCACCCACCCCCTGATGCCGCTGCTGTCGTTTGGACGCGGCGGAGCGTTGGTCTCCGCCACCAACACGTCGCCGTTGGGCAGCACATACGGCCAGCGCGGGTGATCGAGGCCGGACGCGTAGCTGGAAACCTGGAGGCCGGGTGCCGCGACCGGGGTGGCGCCGGCGGGCCAGCCCCTTGCCGGGGCGATGTGGACGGTCGGGAACAGTGTTTGGTGGGAAGGCGGGATGGTGGGATGCGGACCCACCCCGGCCGACGCGGGAAGTCTCGCGCTGTCTCCGCAGCCGGCCAGGATTAGGGCGGCTGTCACGAGGGTTGCGGCGTTCAAGACGGTGCGGGGCATCGGGCGAGTGTCCGGGTCAGAGATGCGACGGTGAACATGGGCAGGGGCGGCCGGGGCGTCACCTTGGCAGACCTGCGCCGCAGCCCGACATTATCATTCATGTCGCGCCCGTGGGTGCCCCGCCAAGTCCTCGTGACACCATCCGCGTTCTCCTGGCCCGCGGGCGCCGCGACGGTCGAGCGGGCCGCGGCCGTCGGCGCCACGATCATACGGCTCAATGCGGACCGCCTCACGGGACTGCCGACTGCCTACCGGGACGCCAAGACGACCATGGCGGTCGTCACCGCGAGCCCGAGCCGGCGCCGCTTGCAGCCGATCCCGCCCAGCGCTGATTGGCGGTTCGATCTCGCGGAAGGCTGCCCCGCGCATTGCAGCTACTGCTACCTCGCGGGCTCGCTCGCGGGTCCGCCCATCGTGCGCGTTTACGCCAATCTGCCCGAGATCCTCGCCGAATTGCCGGACGTGGTCGGCAGGGGCCGGGTGACCTCGCTGTCGGATGCCCGCGCCCAGGAGGGCACCACGTTCGAGTGCTCCTGCTACACCGATCCGTTGTCGATCGAGCATCTGACCGGCAGCCTTGCAGCCTGCATCACGCGGTTTGGCGAATGGGACGCGGCTGTGCAGCTCCGCTTCACGACCAAGTTCGACGCCGTGACCCCGCTGCTCAGGCTGCCGCACAACCGGCGCACGCGGATTCGGTTTTCCGTCAACGCGGCCGGAGCCGAGCGGCACGAGGGCGGCACGCCGCGAGTGGCGGCTCGGCTCGCAGCCCTTCGGACGATGGCGGACGCGGGTTATCCGGTCGGCCTCACGGTCGCGCCGATCCTGCGCCTGCCGGACTGGGCTGCCGCCTACGACCAACTGTTCGCCGACGTCGCCGCCGCGCTCGACGGGGTGGCGGCCCTCGACCTCACGGCCGAACTCATCACGCATCGTTTCACGCCGAAATCCAAGCAGGTGCTGAACGGGTGGTACCCCGGCAGCCCGATCGAGATGGACGAAGCGGAGCGGGCACGGAAAATGACGAAGTTCGGCTCGGTGAAGTGGGTCTTCCCGAAGGAGCAGATGGCCGCGATGCGACGTGCGCTCGAGGCCTCCCTCGCGCGCCGGCTGCCGGCGGCCCGCCTGCTGTATTGGACGTGACGGCGGCCGGCCCGCGCTCGCCGCCAGACGGTGGGCGCGGCCAAGACCGCGAGAAAGGTTGAGCCTCGGTGCGCCGCAATCCCGTCCATGTCGTGCGACTCCTGTTGCCGTTCCTGCGGCCCTACGCCGCCCGCGTGGCGGGCGCCCTGGCGGCGATGCTGCTTTCGGCGAGCCTCGTGCTGCTGCTCGGCCAAGGCGTGCGCCGGCTGATCGATCACGGATTCGCCGCGAGCAGCACGCGCGGGCTCGATCACGCGGCGCTCGCGGTGTTCGGCATCGTGGCCGCACTCGCCGGCGCCACCGCGTTCCGCTTCTATCTGGTTTCCTGGCTTGGCGAGCGGGTCGCGGCGGACCTGCGCAAAGCGCTGTTCGGCCGTCTCCTGTCCCTTTCGCCGGCTTTCTTTGAAAGCGCGCGCACGGGCGACCTCCTGTCGCGGCTGACCGCCGACACCTCGCTCCTGCAGACGTTGATCGGCTCGGCGATCTCCCAATGGCTGCGCGCATCCCTGTTGCTGCTCGGCGCGCTCACGATGCTGGTGATCACCAGCCCCATGCTGGCCGGCGTCGTGGTGGCCGTAGTGCCGCTCGTCGTGATCCCCTTCGTCCTGTTCGGCCGGCGGGAGAAGCGCTTGTCCCGCCTCGCGCAGGATCGGGTCGCCGATCTCGGCGCGCACGCCGAGGAGTCGCTGAACGCGCTCCGCACCGTGCAGGCTTTCACCCGCGAGCGGTTCGAGCGCGAAGTTTTTGCCGGTCGCGCGGCGCAGTCGGTCGTCGCGGCGCTCTCGCGCATCCGCACCCGGGCGCTGCTGATCCTGGTCGTGATCCTGCTTGGCTTCGGCGCGATCACGCTGAGCTTGTGGCTTGGCGGCCGCCAGGTCTTGGCCGGGCGGATGACGGGCGGCGAGCTTTCTTCTTTCGTCTATTACGCGGTGCTGCTCGCCACATCGATCTCCAGCCTGAGCGAGCTTTGGGGCGACATGCAGCGCGCTGCCGGCGCGGCCGAACGCCTGACCGAACTGCTGGCCGAGCACCCGAC
>CAXUIE010000095.1:2977-4995 GCA_964250825.1 uncultured Acidisphaera sp.
CCGCGCGCCTGCCCGTTCCCTCCCGAGGACACATCCGGTTCGACCAGGTGACGTTCTGCTACCCAGCCCGGCCCGCGCGGCCCTCGCTTTCGTCGTTCGAGCTTGAGGTAGAGCCTGGGCAAACGGTCGCCCTGGTCGGGCCGTCCGGTGCTGGTAAAACGACCGTGTTCCAGTTGCTGCTACGCTTCTACGACCCGCAAGCAGGGAGCGTGCGCATCGATGGAACGGACCTCCGTGCTGCTAACCCGAACGACTTGCGGTCCCGCATCGGCCTGGTGCCGCAGGATCCGGTGATCTTCGGCGCGAGCGCCTGGGACAACATTCGCTACGGCCGCCCGGACGCGACCGACGCGGCCGTGCGCGCGGCCGCGTCGGCGGCGTTCTGCGATTTCCTCGACGATCTTCAGGAAGGTTACGCCACGTTCCTGGGCGAGAAAGGCGTTCGCCTGTCCGGCGGCCAGCGCCAGCGCATCGCGATCGCCCGCGCCGTGTTGCGCGACGCCCCGATCCTGCTGCTCGACGAGGCGACCAGCGCGCTCGACATGGAATCCGAGCGTGCCGTGCAGCGCGCGGTTGCCGCCTTGTCGGCCGGCCGCACCACCCTGGTGATCGCGCACCGGCTGGCGACGGTGCGCCGTGCCGACCGCATCGTGGTGCTGCAGGAAGGACGGGTAGTGGCGAGCGGCACCCATGACGCCCTGCTCCGCGCCGGGGGCTTGTATGCGCGGCTCGCGCAGTCGCAGTTCGATCCCGTCGCCGTGTGATCAGGAATCCGGGTGGGATAGGCGGCCTTCCACATACACCTCGGCCCAGTCGATCTCCGCCTCCACGACGTGATACGCGTCATCGCCGATCTCGCCCGACCTCCGCATGTCCCTGATGGTGCGGCGCTCGGTTTCCAATACTGCGGCTTGGAGGTCACTCTTGGGGTCGCCTCGCCCGTCCAGCCGTCGCGCGTAGGCGTCGCGCAGGTGCCCCGCCGATTGGTGGGTGGATACTTCCAGTCGCGCGAGCACGGCCTTCGCCGCGCGCTGTCGCGCCTCGCGCACCTCGCGCTCCACTTGGTCGTCCGCGGGCATATCGAGGGCGGCCATCAGCGGCCGCAAGGTCAGGCCCTGAACCACGAGGGTGCCGAGCACCACGGCGTAGGCGGCGAACAGGATCAGGTCGCGGAACGGGAACTGGTCAGGGAGTGCGAGCGCCGTCGCCAAAGTTACGATGCCGCGCATCCCGCACCAGGCGATCAGCAGGCCGCCCGCCCGTGTGGGGGCGATCAGCCTCGAGCCGAGGCGAACGCCGAAATGGCGGTTCTTCCCCCGCACGGCGGTGTTGTAGCCCATCACCCAGAGGACGCGTACGACGATCGCGACGGCCAGGACGGCGGCGCCGAAGCCCGCGTATGCCGGCCAGTCCGCGCCGTTCACGCTCGCCAGGATGGGCCGCAACTGCAGCCCGGCGATGATGAAGGCGAGCACGTTGAGGACGAAAACCGCCACGTCCCACACGGCGTAGGATTGTATTCGCATTCGCGCGTCAAATGGGCGGGACGACCAGCGGGCGAGCGTCATGGCATAGGCGATCAGGGTGATGATCGCCGACAGCCCGAGCCGGGTCGCCAGGATCCAGACCGCGAACGTGCCGATGAACTGGAACATCACCGAAGTCGGCACGTCGGTGATCCGTGAGATCAGCCGCGGATACATCCAGCCGAGTCCCGCGCCGAGCGCCACGCCGCCGCCGATCGAGAGCGCCAGCAGCGGTGCCTCGCTCCATCCCGACCAGCGCCCGATCGCAGCCGTGAGGGCGACGCGATAGATCAGCAGGGCGGTGGCATCGTTGAGCAGGCTTTCGCCTTCAAGTATCACCAGGATGCGGTGCGGCGGGGCGGTCGGCATCTTCAAGCTGCTGCCGCCCCAGGTCGAAAACCAGCAGATGATCGCGCGTGCCCTGGCGGGGGCCGCCGAGCGCCAGGTGGGAGCGTTGCGGGCTGCGGATTTCGCCGCGTATCTGCTTCATCA